>NZ_KI911558.1:1307897-1347116 GCF_000515235.1 Synechococcus sp. CC9616
TCTTCTGAATGAAGGTCTGCGTGCCTGGATGGCACCGGCTGACCAGCCACACGAAAACTTCGTCTTCCCTGAAGAGGTTCTGCCCCGTGGTAACGCTCTCTAATCCCGGTCTTGTCGCCACTGGCGGCAAAGACCTTGACTCCACCGGGTACGCCTGGTGGTCCGGCAACGCACGTCTGATCAACCTGTCCGGCCGATTGCTTGGTGCCCACGTGGCCCACGCCGGTTTGATGGTGTTCTGGGCAGGCGCAATGATGCTGTTCGAGGTGAGTCACTTCACCTTCGACAAGCCCATGTATGAGCAGGGCTTCATCTGCATGCCCCACGTCGCCACCCTTGGCTACGGCGTGGGACCAGGTGGTGAGGTAACTGATCTCTTCCCCTTCTTCGTGGTCGGTGTTCTGCACCTGATCAGCTCCGCCGTTCTCGGCCTTGGCGGCCTCTATCACGCACTGCGTGGTCCGGAAATTCTCGAGAACTATTCGTCCTTCTTCTCCCAGGATTGGCGGGACAAGAATCAGATGACCAACATCATTGGTTATCACCTGATTCTTCTCGGTGTCGGCTGCCTGCTGCTGGTCTTCAAGGCCATGTTCTTCGGCGGCGTTTACGACACCTGGGCACCAGGCGGTGGTGATGTTCGTCTGATCACCAACCCAACTCTTGATCCGGGTGTGATCTTCGGTTATCTGTTCCGCGCCCCCTTCGGTGGGGAAGGCTGGATCATCGGTGTGAACTCCATGGAGGACATCATCGGTGGACACATCTGGCTGGGATTGACCCTGATCTTCGGTGGCATCTGGCACACCATCACCAAGCCCTTCGGCTGGGTGCGTCGTGCCTTCATCTGGAACGGTGAGGCCTACCTGAGTTACAGCCTCGGCGCTCTGAGCTTCATGAGCTTCATCGCTTCGGCCTACATCTGGTTCAACAACACCGCCTATCCCTCCGAGTTCTGGGGCCCCACCAACGCTGAGGCTTCCCAGGCTCAGAGTTTCACCTTCCTGGTGCGTGACCAACGCCTCGGAGCCAACATCGGTTCCGCCATGGGTCCTACCGGCCTTGGCAAATACCTGATGCGCTCCCCCACCGGCGAAATCATCTTCGGTGGTGAAACCATGCGCTTCTGGGACTTCCGTGGCCCCTGGCTGGAGCCCCTTCGTGGCCCCAACGGACTGAGCCTCGACAAGCTCCAGAACGACATTCAGCCATGGCAAATCCGCCGTGCAGCTGAGTACATGACCCACGCTCCCAACGCGTCGATCAACTCCGTGGGCGGCATCATCACCGAGCCCAACTCGGTGAACTACGTGAACCTTCGCCAGTGGCTGGGTGCAACGCAGTTCGTGCTCGCCTTCTTCTTCCTGATCGGTCACCTCTGGCATGCCGGCCGTGCCCGCGCAGCCGCTGCTGGCTTTGAGAAAGGAATCGACCGTCAGGCCGAGCCCGTGCTGGGTATGCCCGACCTCGACTGAGACTCGGCATCACTCAAGCGATCGTCTCTCATGCCTCCACCGCACGGTGGGGGCTTTTTTGTTTGCAGCTCGTAACCACAAAACGATCCTGTTGATCGACAAATGCGGCGCAAGTGATTTTCTAGCCTTCCTGGATCGCATCAGCGGCTGTGTCCACCGAACCAGGCCTCAATACCCGTGTGATCCACCACGGAGAGAGCTTTGCCTCGCAGACGGGCACGGTGATGCCACCGATCTTCCCAAGCTCCACCTTCGCCCACGGGAACACGGAAGGCTTTGATTACACACGTTCGGGAAATCCCAACTTCCGAATCCTTGATCGGGTGCTGGCCTCCCTCGAGGAGGCTGCCCATGCCACCGTTTTCGCCTCAGGCGTCAGCGCCATCACGGCCGTTGTCTCCCAGCTTCAACAAGGGGATCTGGTGCTGTGTGAGGAAAACCTCTACGGCTGCACCGTGCGCCTGTTCGAGCAGGTCTTCGCCAAATTCGGGCTGCGCACTCAATGGGTCGACTTCACCAAACCCGATGCCGTTGAGCTGATCGAGCGCAGCAACCCGGCCATGGTGTGGCTGGAAAGCCCGACCAATCCACTGCTCAAGGTGATCGACCTCAAGGCGGTCTGCAGCGTGGCGCGGGAACACAAGGTTCCTGTTGTTGTCGACAACACCTTCGCCACAGCCCTCGTTCAACGCCCGCTCCAACTCGGCGCCACCCTCTCACTCACCAGTACGACCAAATACATCAACGGCCACTCCGATGCCCTCGGCGGTGTGGTTTGCACCAACGACCCTGAATGGCAGCAAAAGATGGTGTTCTCTCAGAAAGCGCTGGGTCTCCAGCCGTCCCCCTTCGACTGCTGGCTGATCACCCGTGGCATCAAAACACTGCCTCTGCGGCTGAAACAGCAGATGGCCAACGCCGCCGCCCTTGCCGATCTGCTGGCACTGCATCCCAGCGTCAACTGGGTGCGCTACCCCCATCGTCATGACCACCCTCAGCACACGGTGGCCAAACAACAGATGGCGGGTGGAGGCGCAATCGTCACCGTCAGCTTCAACACCACACAGGAGCAGACCTATGCCCTGTGCAAAAGGCTCCGGTGGTTCACGATGGCTGAGAGCCTTGGTGGCATTGAAAGCCTGATCTGCCATCCCGCCACCATGACCCATGCCGCTGTCGCTGAAAACGTGAAGCGGAAACTCGGCATTGACGATGGTCTGGTGCGGCTGTCGGTGGGCTGCGAAGACCTGGCGGATCTCCAGGCTGATCTGCAGCAGGCCCTGGAGCCCCATCCATGAGCGCTCGCAATCTGCTCAGCGATCCCTGTTGGCAGGCCAGCGACCTCGGTTTACCGCTACCCGATGCACCCCATGCCGTGTCCGTTGCCCTGCCCCGCTGGCAGGACGTGATTGCCTACGAAGAGAACGATCCCGCCTGCCGCAACGCACTCAAGACCATCTATCCGCGCTTTGGCCTGCATCCACTGCTCAGAGAACTGGTTGATGAGATCGCCAACCCAGGGGGTTCAGCCTGGCCTTATTCCTCTGAGGCGGCAGCCCACGCTGCCGCTGCCCATTGCCAACGAAAAGCAACCCAGGGAATCACAGAAGTGATTCGCACAGCAGGGTTGTGGTGCCTCAAGGCGGACGCTGAATCCACACAGCATGCACGGGCGTTTTGGCAGCACACCGGCCTGGGCGCCACATCGCGACAGGTCGCCATCGCCCTCAAGCGAGAGCCCGCTCCTGCACCGAAAGCAGGCCAGGAGGCGCGCCGAATCGTGCGCGAGCGACTGGCTGAGATCCACGGCATTGACGTGGCCAGGATCAGCCTGCATACGGCGGGGATGGCGGGACTGCATGCCGCACTGACGGCGGTTCAGGCGTTGCGGCCCAATCGTCCAACGCTGCAACTGGGCTTTCCCTACGTTGATGTGCTCAAGCAACCGCAGGTGGTGTTCCACGGCGGCGAGCTGATGCAAAGCAGCAACCTGCTTGAGGTGGCGCAAATCCTCGACCAACTGCAGCCAGCAGCCGTGATCGTGGAATTACCCAGCAACCCATTGCTGCGCTGCATCGATCTGCCGGCGGTCGCCGAGCTTACTCATGCCCGCGGTATCCCTGTGATTGCGGACGACACGATCGGTACCGGGATCAATCTGCAGGCACTCCCCCATGTGGATCTGATCTTCACCTCCCTCACCAAAAGCTTTGCCGGACGGGGCGATGTGATGGCAGGCAGCCTGCTGGTGAGTCCTCACTCAGCCTGGAGCGAACAGCTTCTGGCACGGATCAAACCACTGGCAACCGTGAGCGACGGTGACGCCATGGCGCTGGAGGAAGCCAGCCGCGACGTCCGTCAGCGCGTGGCGCAACTGGACGCGAACTGCCTGACGCTGGCTCGGCATCTGGACAACCATCCCGCTGTGGAACGGGTCCTGCATCCCAAGGACTGTGCCAATTTCCAGGCTCTGATGCGGCCGAACGCAGGTCACGGTTGCCTGCTCTCCTTTGAAGTCAAAGGGGATGAAGGGCAGGCGCGTCGGGTTTATGACGGCCTGAAAGTGAACAAGGGGCCCAGCCTGGGAACCTCATTCACCCTGGCTTGTCCCTACACACAGCTGGCCCACTACCAAGAGCTGGACTGGGCTGCAGGCTGCGGCGTGTCAAGCCATCTCCTGAGGGTGTCCGTGGGTCTGGAAGAACCCGCTGAGCTGTGGGAGCGCTTTGAGCAGGCCCTGAGCGGCTGAGGGGATTGACTGAAGTCTGAACATGCCCTTAACAACAGGGCTCCAGCCAATTGTTATTCCTACTTTGGATTATTCGGGCCCTTCACTGACGTTCCATGTCCCGCATTTACGACGACAACAGTCTGGCTATTGGCAACACTCCGCTGGTCAAGCTGAACAGCGTCACCAAAAACTGCAAAGCCACCGTGCTGGCCAAGATCGAAGGCCGCAATCCCGCCTACAGCGTTAAATGTCGCATCGGGGCCAACATGATCTGGGATGCCGAGAAGAGCGGCAAATTAACCAAAGGCAAGGTGATTGTTGAGCCCACATCGGGCAACACCGGCATTGCCCTCGCCTTCACAGCCGCATCGAGGGGTTACAAACTGATCCTCACGATGCCCGAATCGATGTCGATCGAGCGTCGTCGCGTGATGGCCGTTCTCGGAGCTGAACTTGTGCTCACAGAGGCGGCGAAAGGGATGCCGGGTGCGATCGCCAAAGCCAAGGAAATCGCCGATGGCGATCCCGCCAAATATTTCATGCCCGGGCAGTTCGACAATCCTGCCAACCCGGACATCCATTTCAAAACAACAGGTCCTGAAATCTGGAACGATTGCGATGGATCGATTGATGTTCTGGTGGCGGGTGTCGGCACCGGCGGCACGATCACAGGTGTCTCCCGTTACATCAAGAACGAAGCGGGCAAAGCCATCGAATCAGTCGCAGTCGAACCGACTCACAGCCCGGTGATCAGCCAAACCCTGAATGGGGAGGCCGTCAAACCTGGCCCGCACAAGATTCAAGGCATCGGCGCTGGCTTCATCCCCAAAAACCTCGACCTCTCCGTCGTGGACAAGGTGGAGCAGGTGACCAACGATGAATCGATCGCCATGGCGCTGCGTCTGGCCCAGGAGGAGGGTCTGTTGGTAGGCATCTCTTGTGGTGCTGCTGCGGCCGCCGCCATTCGCCTGGCTGAACAGGACGCCTACGCCGGCAAGACCATCGTGGTGGTGCTGCCGGATCTCGCCGAGCGTTATCTCTCCTCCGTGATGTTTGCCGACGTCCCGACAGGAATAATTGAACAACCCGTGGCTGTTTAGGTCGTGGCTTTTTAGGTCATCAACAACATCCAGAGCGGTTCCATCCGGAACTGCTCTGGATGTTCGGACAAGTCTGTTGAATCGTGATAAGAACAGGCGTAGTCCGGCGGTTGTGCACGTCTGAGCGATGAACAGCAGTCAGGTCGTCAGTCTTGGAACTCTGGAGGCCGATCTCGGGCTCAGTAGGGTTGATCTGTTGCTGGTGATCCGCGAACTCGGCATCGAACCGATCAGAAAAGGGATGCGAACCTGGATTCGGCAGGATCAGGTGAGTGTTCTTTATCAGCACCTGGGTAAAAGCAACCCCCAGGAGCCTTTGATCGCTGAAGTGGTGCCAACGGCAGTCATCGATGACGCCCCCCTTGTGCCACTGAATGCAACCCATGGGCAGGAGGATGAAGACCTCAGGAAATACTCAAAACTGCGACTCCTACGTGAACGCATTGAAGTGCTTGATCTTCTGCGGGAGAGCGGAGTGGAATTACCAAGCCAGGAAATTTGCTCTTTGCTCGATCTCAAACGTTTACCTCCCTTAGACAACCTGGAGGATGGCAGGGACGGTTTTCAACGGATGGGGCTGGAGTTTCTGCGTATTCGCAAAGATGGCCAGCGCTCAGCATGGAAAGTAAGACGGCAGAAAAACGTTTGAACGCAAATATCCAAGGCATTAACCGATACCGCATCGCCACCGAAAAACATTTAGTTTTATGAAAATTCTTACTCCACAACCGTGGCTGGGTTCACCACTGCGTTTGCCACGGTTGCTATTGCCGGAATCGGCGACAAATCATTTTTAACAGCTCTTGTTCTGGCAGCTCGTCACAAAGCCCGCTGGGTGTTCACTGGAAGCTTTCTGGCACTCACAACTGGCGCAGCACTGTGGATCGGCCTGGGCGTATGGATGCAAACACACATCTCGATGGAGATCATCAAGCTTGTATCAGGGGTGACATTTCTGGGGTTTGGAATCAAAGCGTACATGGACGCCTATATCTCACACAGTGGTCAACCCGGCAAAACAGCTCAGCGCCCTATTTCAGAAGAAGGCGTCACACTCTCTGCCAACGCAGTGATCAGAGGCTCCTTCACAACGACGTTTCTGGCGGAATTCGGTGATCGCACACAACTCGCATTGCTTGGGCTGGCAGCCGCTCCAGACATCTCAGCTGAAAGCATCTTTACAGGTGCCGTTGCCGCAAACATCTTGCTAGCCATTGGGGCCGTCACCTCTGGTAAATGCCTCAGTCAACGAATATGTCAAACAAGGATTGCTCTTATAAGCGGAACTTTATTCATAGTTCTTGGCATCAAGATTTTAATGCAAACGAGTTAAATTATTTAATTCTCGAGGCGGAACTGCTGAGCGCAAACAATGTATTCAGCTCAGCAACAATCGGCACAAGATTGAACAAAGCGATTGATTGCGCAGGAGTCAGCGCAGACACAAATCCAGCCAAAGACGTTGCACACGTTAGAGCCACAATTGAGGATGAATTAATCTTCGTCGCAGATTCGTAACGGCGGCTCAGCAGAATCAGTCGGGACAACCACATCGGATCACCACCAAGGATCACGTCACAAACGGTCTTCGACACAAACCCCGTGTCATCATTCGACAAACCAATGGCAACATCAGCACAGGACATCGCAGGAATATCGTCGATCACATCGCCGAGATAGGCCACTGTGGCACCGTTCCGCTTCAACTGCTTCACCCGCGAACAGCGCAAAAGGGGTTCTTGTGAGCCACTGGCCCTGAGGTCATCGCCAACCACCTCAACATTCACATTCAAAGATCTGAGCTGATTAAACAGCTCAGAAAAACGATCGCTCAAACTCCAGTCGATCAAAAGACGGCCGAGCACCCCCTCAGAACGACTAAATTCAACAATGTTCTGGCTTGCGAGACAGCCAGAATCGACAACAGACTGTTCTTTATAAAAGCGAATCGTAATCGCACTTTGATGATCAAATTCAACAACATACGACGCCTGGGAAAGCTCTCCAGCATTGACCTCTAACGATTGAACAGGCAGTGGTGTCATCTCCACATCCATCAGCACTCCCCAAAAGACAGTGGCTGGATCAGCTTTGATGGATAGAGCAATCGAATAAAGAATCTGAATTAAATCATCTTTAGCAAGGGATCGATCGATGAACTGTTCACGACATTCAAAACTACCGAGCTGTTGCAGTGCATTGATGCTAATAAGCACATTGTCAACCGCAGACAAGTTGGACAGGACTCTTGCATCTGCAATGTGAACTTGATTAAGCGCCATATCTACCAACGCAGTCTCTGCAGAAGACAACTTGCACTTTTCTGATTCCTTCAAGGGGTTGAATGCCAGAAATGAAATCGCGCGTTCAGTCAGACCATTGACCAGAGACCACATTCCAAAACCCAACTGAAGCGGTGGAGCCAAAGAGCGGTAAAGATTCTCAAGTGGGGCACCAGGTGAGTTCGATGAGGTTTCTGACCATATTGTTTCCTCGATACTTAACACTGGGGCCTCAGAAAAAGACTGAAGGGCCTCGCAAACAGCCTCTCCCTGCAAGACGTAAGCACCAAAATTAATCTCATCGCCAACCACCAATCTCAAAGGCAGCGAAGAGCCATCCAGAAGAGCATTAACGACAAGCAACTCACCCTTAACCAGCCGGGCATGGAGAAAAACGTGTTGACCAATCGTGATGCTGTAGAGCATGCCAGGCTCAACCTCTCCCAGAGATAGCTTCGAGCCACAAGGTTCAAGTGAACTCCGATCAACAGGACTGATCAGAACCGCATTTTTAAGGCGCTCAATGAAATCAACAAATTCCTTGCTGCGTCCCCCTGTGCTTTGGCTGATGGACTGGAGAGCTTCCTTGGAACTGTCCAAAAGCCCATCAAGCAGGGATTCCCGTGCCAGACCACCGCTAATCAGGGTTGTGGAGAGGGCCACCTCAACAGATGACTGAAGAAGATTTTGCGTTGTCACTACATCTCCAAACAACCATTTCCAGATTGAACGTAGAAAATGTCGTAGCAGTGGCAAATTCAGAACAATCGCAGATGTAGCCAATGCCAGGGGCGGGACGACCATCAATGAATCAAACGCCAAGACAGAGGCACACAAAGCACCATTCCGAACCGCGTGATGAAAAGACTGACTCTTGACAATATCTACAAGCTGGTTTTCCTGAGCAAGCGCAGTTTCCAGAGAAGTATCAGAAAATGGGTCAACGAAACAGCGATTTAAGACTGTAAGAAGATGCTCACGGTTTCCCAAAGGGAAACGAATCACAACAGTCGAAGACACCACATTGATCCGATGGCTGATCAACCAATGGGTGCGGTGAAGAACAGATCCACAATGACGACGCAAGCCAAGTGAATTGGACAAGCCAGGATGAAAAATTCTCAGACGGCCATCAATCTCACTTCTGATCACCCATGGAGCGTCTGTGTCTTGAAGACTGGCAGCCATGATGTTCAGATTGCCCCGACAAACGGTCTCCGAACAGTCAACGCAAGATCAAAGACAAGAGTCGCCAACATCAAAAGCCAAACCCCTGGTGACAATGGCAGGAAGAGACCAATGAAGCCAAGAAGAAACAAAGCCAGCGATGTTAGGAGTGCCGAGAGAGACAACGACATGGATAGAGCGTTTGCCAAACAACGGGCGGAATCACGCATCCAAGACCTGCTTTGAGCAGAAACAGGGCGAACCACCTCTGTCGGTGAGAGAGGAGTCTCGGAGACAACAATTCTCTGACGGATCAATTGTTGACGAACACCATCACGCACCATTCCAGTTAGATCCTGCCCAAGTTGAGGACTTAAATTCCCAATCCTCATGATGATCAAAGACCCAGACAAAGTGTTCAGACGGATCACCCACTCGGATGGGGGGAAGATCTGTTCAAGATCGCTGCGTAATCGCGTCCAGTCAAGTTGCTGAGCTCGAACGATTCGATATCGCCAACGGCGATTGGTTGAATGCATCAAATTCAAGGCGGGAGCCATCGATATCAAGCCACCATCACGTTGTAGAGATTGCTGTCTTTGCAATAGGTCCACTGGAAGCCCTCTGGGTCATGCTCTGCAATCCAGGAGCTGAAATCATCACGCCGGCGACGGGCCGAAATTTTTTGATAACTCACACCCACCCGCTCAGAGAGCTCCGTCACCTTGAGAGGAAGTGCTGACACCTTGCTCTTTTGCACTCCCGCGCCATCAGTTGCAACAGGCTGTAGGGCTGTGACCGATGGTTCAGTGGCAAGTGGTTCAGTGCCCGATGATTCAGGCACTGCATGCCGCGATGGCAGCTCGCGAGCCTGGAAGCCCAAGGCACGAATGGCATTGCCAGCAGCAACCAAACACGATCCATTGTTCAGGAAAACCGCTGCAATCGGGCTGACGGGAAGGAACGTACCGATCACAAGGGCAGACAGGTTGGGGACACCGACAATGGCGATGTTTTGCTTCACCAAACCGAAGGTATGACGAGCAAGATCTTGAGCCACTATCAGATCGGAGACCCGATCATTTGTGAGAACAATGTCTGCCGTTTCACGAGCAAGATCACTACCAGAGGCGAAGGACACCGAGACATCTGCATAGGCGAGCGCCGCGGAGTCGTTGATGCCGTCCCCAACGAACACCACTTTTTTCCCTTGGGCCGTGAAGTGCTGAACGAGTTCCGCCTTTTGATCAGGAAGGGCGTCTGAATGAACCTCCTCAGGCTTCAATCCAATGTCTTTGGCAACAGCATGAGCAACCGGAGCAATATCACCAGTCAACATGTGAGCCTCAATTCCACGGCGATGCAACTCCGCAATCATGTCGGGAGTATCTGGACGCACCTGATCAAGGGCATAGTGAATGGAGGCCAGACGACCGTTCACAGAGAGATAAATAGGGGTTGCAACCCGAAGCTTGGGATCAGCTTCAAACACCGGAATTACGACATTTTCGTCCTCGAGCAACTTGGAATTACCCAGAAGGACCGTCTGACCATTGACCTGCGCGCAGACACCACGTCCAACCCTGTAATCCCAACTTTCGCAATCGATCACAGACACTTGCTCTTGTTCGGCATAGTCCCGAATAGCTTTGGCGATGGGGTGGTTCAGTCCCTGTTCAAGTGAAGTTGAAAGCTGAAGAAGCTCATGGATTCTCTCGTGGGTTGGAGAGGAGATCACAGCTCCAGAATCATCGAACACCAAAACCTCAACGATCGAGGGATGGCCTTCTGTCAACGTTCCTGTTTTGTCGAAGACAACAACATCGATCGTTTCAAGCTGTTCAAGAGCACGGCCGCTTCGAATCAGCAGGCCTTGACTGCCTGCTCTTGTGAGGGCGGCCATAATGGCCGTTGGAACAGAGACACGAAGACCCGTTCCAAGGTCGAACATCAGCAATGAAGCTGCCTGGGCGATGTTGCCTGCACTCAGCAACAGAGAAATGCCTGCCAGAGCCAACGTCGGCATCACGAATCGGTTTGCAATATTGGCGGCAAAATTTCCAACTCTTGTATCAAAAACAGGCGCTTCTTCAATCATTTTGGTGATTTGACCCACTCGGGTGTCGTCACCAACGGCAGATGTTTCTACAACAATGTTGCCCTCAAGAACGATGAATCCAGCCAGAATTTCATCCCCAGGCCCTGAGTGCCTTGGTACTGATTCGCCTGTTAGTTTGACAACATCAAGTGACGCCTCACCCGACTCAATGACGCCATCAATGGGTATCTTGTCCCCTGGCAAGAAGACAACACGATCACCAGCTGATAAATCAAAACTGGACACGATTACCTCACCATCTTCGGTAAGCAAGCGCACATCTGATTGAAGGCTGGAGACTAGATCTGTATTGGAAGAATGAGCAATACGCTGAGTAGCATCACGAACAGCCTCACCACCCTCGATCATGGTGATCATCATGGCAGGCCCAAGCAGGAAGCCCTCAAGGCTGTGAAGGAGAACAGCCAGAGCATCTAGGAAATCGACATTGATTTTCTTGTCCTTTTTGAGGCCGTCCCAAGCTCTTTTAAAACTCAAATGAGCCGAGACAATGATGAAGCCCCCAACAGCCAAGGGCGGCAATGCGAGTGGTCCGGAAAGAATGGCTAATGCCAGTGAGCAAACAGGAAGAACGATGCGCGTTGGAACAAATTTCTCATCATCCTCATCATTTTGTTGAGAGGCCTCAACGCTTGACAAGGTAGGTTCTACAACGGGAATTAATGGAATATCACCGCTGTTCTGTGGAAGAGAGTTCAACCACTGCAAGGCGTCAACATTGCATTTTTTCGCAAAGACAACGACATAACAACAAGCCCAACGGTTAAAACGAACAGCTTCAACGTCATCCAGTGAGTTGATATGTCTCTCAAAATTATCTGGATCCTTTAATCCAGGCGAAACACTAAATCGCAGCCGCTTGGAAGAAGCATGCAAAATTCGATCGATAAAGCGTGGAAGGCTGGGAGGACAAACTTTTTCTCTTGTACCACCAGATCCATCAATGACATCAAATCCGGTTGTCGCGTCGACTTGAAAGGAAGCAGCCATGAGTAGGAAATGGTGGGATTTTTAGAAAAGAATTACTCGACAGTCACATCAGTAATAGTTGCTGATTTTGCAGTTTTAGGAGAGCCATTATTGGCCACCTCCTGATCTGCAATCTCCTCAGAGGATGATTCCGACTTAGCTTCTTCAACAAGATCAACAAAAGATTCAGCAACTTCTGCTGCGCTTTTGGCAACGCCACGCGCTACCTTGCCAGCAGCACCAGCTGCAACAATGCCAACTTTGACGCCATTTTTGGCCATGCTGCGACCAGCTTGCCCCATCGAATCACCCAATTCCTGATTCCCCATCTTTCGAACCACTGGTGCCATGGCCATGAGGGCAGCTCCAGCCCCAAATGCGACAACCATCTCAAATTCGAACATGGGTGGAGGGGGGATTAATCCTTTAGACAACTTTACTCTGATTTATGTGATTTGATATGTGGATTCCCCAAAAGCACCAATCTGTCGACAGCCGTGATCCGATTTATCAGCAGTGACCGGTGTCGGACACTACATTCCGTGATCAATGAGCTGATTCAAGCAGACATTATCAGCTCAAAATCAATGCTCCTCGATACAAGAGGTGATTTTGCCGATTTAGAAACCGTTGACCAGGAGTATGAATGGATACAATTCGATCACAATCAGGTTCTTGAAGATCTTTGGAATGAATTAAATCCACATGCAAAAGAATGGTGGGATCTCCTCGATATCAGCGACAAGCAATCTGCAGAACTTCCATCTTTACCTGGCATAGAAGATATCACTCGACTAATTTTTATTTGTCGCCACCTAAATATGGAAAACAGTCATCAAGACATCGTCGTGATTTTGCCACACCCACATCACGCGATACGACTTCTAGGCATGGCACAACAAGGGCCTTTTTTGATCGAGAACCTGCTCGAACCTCTACTTAATTGGTGGGATAACACCAGGAAGTCGTTATCAGCAGTAGAAACACTTCTAAGGATCAAATTGCCATCATCTCAGCAATTACGATTATCTGCTCAATGGAGACACTATTTTGAATATCTTCAAACCTTGTGCAGTGACAGAATGCTCCATCGCCTTTATTTAATTCTTGATGGAGCTGATCAAAGCAGATTGAACTTAATGCGGCAACTCAGTTTGTGCGGCATGAATGCAGTCACCCCAAGCGGATTGATCATGAGTGATCTTGATTCACAGGTCATGGTTCAAATCAGCAAGGAATTAGATCCTTCCATGATCGAACTTGTATCGAGCGACCAACTCAGCAAGGCTAAAATAGAGACAATAGAGAGCAAATACAAGGCTGATCTTTTCTTAGATGCTCCTCATCAATCAATTACTATTTACCTTCCAGGCGTTAACAAAGCCGAACTCGTCATTAAACAATCCGGTACCACCATCTTTCTATTTTATTTGGGCCAAAAACGTGTAATAGAACTACCTGAAACTTTAAACGCACTAACTTGCCAAAAAGGACAAATTAAACTTGGCTGGCTAACGCTTCGTTTTATTCAACCGGGACAGAATGCTTAGATCCTGGTGGTCGCCAACCCAAAGACCAGGCAATAAGAAAAAAAGGTGTTCCAGGCATGATTGGCAAAATCCATCCAAGGATCGCGAAAATAATCATCGTTTGTGCCGTAACATGACAAAGCTGACGATTGAACAGTTCTTGACGTGTTGGTGGTAGTTGAGGACCGAAAGAAACAGTATTTACTAAAAAATGATCAAACCAGCCTTGAAGGTCTATAGCATTGAGTTTTACAGAACAATCACTAGAGGTTATCAACACGCCGGAATAATCCAATGCAAATCTGAAAATGTAAGTTGGAAAGCAATACTGAAAAGAACTCTGCATGCATTGCTGAGATCTTTTAGAAAGTTTCTGATTAAACTTAAATCTTACGCGTCCCGGCAGAGCGTGCCGAATTTCAACCAAGGTTTAGGATTTGCTGGATTTAGCTGATTTAACAGTCGCTTTTGGCTCGGCGAGATCAGCCTTAGCTTCGGCGAGAATATCGCCAAAACTTTCTCCAACTTCACTCAAACCAGACTTCATACCAGAGAAAAGGCCAGAAAATTTCGAGCCAATGACCAAACCCACTTTTAAACTTTGCTTTGTCAGCCCTCGTCCAGCGCCGGAAATGGTTTTGGTGACGCCACTTTCACGACCCGCTACGGAGGCTGCCACTGGTGTTAGAGCAACAAGACCAGCTCCGATACCAAAAGCAATAAGGTACTCAAGCTCAAACATGGTCTTAAAACAGATAAACTCAATCTAGGGAGCTTTTGTGCTTTTGTGAAGTGTTGATGATCACAAAAGTGGTGCCTGCATCTCAGCAGGACAGTTGCCGACTCAACTGACCTGGGTCACGAGGGAAAGAATGATCGAAAGAACCGTCGAAGCAAACAAAAAAGCTGCAATGCAGTGAATAATCACGACGCGGCGAATTGAAGAATCTTCAACACTGCAATCAGTCATGGAATAAGTAAGGCCGATTGAGTAAGCAACATAGAGAAAATCGCTGAAGCTTGGCTCTGAACCCTGAAAAACGAAGGCCTGTTGAGCTTCGTTCTCTTCAAGCGCACGGGGATTCTGCTCAAAATAACTCTTTGCGTAGTAAAGAGCGAAACCGTTGTGCAATTGCAACCATGCAAGAAACAGTGAAATAAATGTCAAGAAAATCTGAACATAGTCCGGCAAAATGTTTTTCTTATCATGTAGATCATTGATGCAAAAACAAAGTAGTCCCACGCTCATAAAAACAAGCGCCACAGTGCGTAAGGCAACATAGGATTCAACCGATTGCCAACGCTCAAAGACTTGACGTGTTTCATGCATGGAAAGCGTCCAAGTTTTTCGATACAGCGTGACCAGATCCCACACCAGTGCCATGGTGATAGAAATAGTGAAGGCCTCTTTAAAAGTCACGAGTTGAATCAAGATCAACGTGATGACCAATCCAACCATCGAGGACCGGATCAGACGATATCGATCTGAAAGGAAGCGGGGATGCATCTTTTACATTTGAATATCTGAACCTTGAACAGTCTGAGCTGTAATTCGGTTGTAAAATCTGGGTATCATTACTGATTTAACCAGCATTGAAATAATAACTGTTCCACACACTGAATTGGCCATAAGATGATATGCCTGATAAGGAACAATTTCAGACATGCTTATCTCAAATATTTCCTCCAGTAAAATAGGTGCTTGTACTACTAAAGCCATAGAGACGGCACCCTTTGGACTCCAAGATGCCAAGATTTTTTTCTCGTCAATTGCGATTGTCTCTCCTCGAAGAAAAAGCCAAACACAGACTGGACGAATCGCAATAACTCCAAGCCAGACATAAAGAGCAATTGGTAAATCAACGAAAAATGACTTCGCATTAAGGCCGAGACCGATCGCGAAAAATAGAATCGCTTCACAGGCAATATTGAGCGACTCCAATTCCTCACTAAGGAATTTAATTTCATCTTCAGTGGATGAACTTCTGTACGAAATAGAGGTGACAACCCCCATAACAAGTGCACAAAGGTATCCCCCATGGC
Organism: Synechococcus sp. CC9616; assembly: GCF_000515235.1. Taxonomy (NCBI): domain Bacteria; kingdom Bacillati; phylum Cyanobacteriota; class Cyanophyceae; order Synechococcales; family Synechococcaceae; genus Synechococcus; species Synechococcus sp. CC9616. The sequence goes on from NZ_KI911558.1 coordinate 1,323,313, forward strand.
GCAGGGACAGATCTGAAAACACGTAGCCAAGAATCGTAAATCCAAATGCAACAAGCACAAGTTGAGGTTTGGACGTCACAAAATGACGAATGACAAGATTCAGCAGATAGCCAAGGATCACACCACACACAATGCCTAGAAAAATGCCTTTGAAGATGTCCTGAACCAGAACACCTTGATTCATCGTTGAATAACCCGGATTAATTTGCAGCCAAAACAGAATAAGCAGCTCAGCTACAGCAACTGAAATCGCTGCCGAAATTGATGTTTCTACTTTGAAAATGTTGATAAAAATGGCCTGAAATTTTTTAACCTTTCTTGCTACAAACGAAAACGAGTTCCAATCATTGACTGAGAGAGAATAAATAATGACGACAGTGATTAGAGTGAGAACACCTTCATCAACTCCCTCTGCATAGCCTAGCTTCTGGAAGACTCCCAGCCCAAATCTTATATACATTAACCAAAACAACATACTTAATGCCGTGCCAAATAGGGCTAACTGCATGGAGCTGAATAACAAATTACTTCTCTTCAAGAGCAACCGATCTGATGTCAAACCGCTAAAAAACAACAGCACACAAAGAGCAATGACATGAACCTGCTCCAGGGGAATAGTATTAAACGTAAAATTTGCAATATTGATGCACAATCCAAGTAAAAACAAGAAGATTGAACCCGGTATACTTAGCTTAGCCCCAAACTTATCGCATAACGTGCTGACAATCAGGAGAAGCGCAAAAGCAATAAGTGTCGTTTGAAATGATATCTCTAGAGAAGAAGTTGCTTCTGACGAATTTGTGATGGTACTGGACGCGTGACGCTCTGCTGCAAAAACAATCCAGGAAGGTACACCGAACACAATCACATCAACTCTCAACTTGATTCTGTACACAGAGTCACAATTCAATTGACATAGGTGAGCGAATGCTGACAACTTGCCGGTCACTCATTGCCAGTTACCAGTGATATAACCCAGTAAAAGGATCAGGTCATGGGCACGTCATCAAGTAGCCCCTATATCGATTCAGGGGGGCAACAAACTACCCCACATGACATTGTCAACGAGCTGAAAAGTGGCCTGCAGCGTTTTCTTGATGGTCAATCGGCCCATCCCCATGCAACCGAGGCACGCCGTCATCAACTTGCTGGCGGACAACATCCCCAGGTTGCCGTCCTGGCCTGTTCCGATTCTCGCGTTCCAGTTGAGGTGATTTTTGATGCCGGATTCGGGGATTTGTTTGTGATCCGTAATGCAGGAAACACCAACACCTTTGGTTCTGCAGGCTCGATTGAATATGCCGTTGCAGATCTGGGAATCTGTGTCCTTCTGGTCATGAGTCATCAGGGATGTGGCGCCGTCAAGGCCGCTTATCTGACAGGTCAGGACTTTTCTCCCTCGTTGAGCGAATTGGTAAACGACATCAAATCAGGATTAAACAATCACGGCTTCAGTACCGACGATCACAAGACCTATGAACAAGCTTGTATTGCCCATTCGAGAATCACAGCGGAGGCACTTGTTCAGGACAGCGACGTCATCCGTGATGCCGTCAGCAACAAAACACTTCTCGTTCAACCAGCCTTTCTACACATCGATCCTCTCTCGATCACCTGGCTTGAGCCGCTTTACGGCAAGGACTGAGCGCTCGGAATCACGGACTCGGGAGCGATCCACATGGCATCGCCGTAGGAGAAAAAGCGATAGTGCCGCTCTTTGGCCTCCTGATAAAGCTTCAAAAGTGTTTGCCGACCAATCAAGGCACTGACAAGCAACAACAGAGAACTTTTGGGAAGGTGGAAATTGGTTAACAGCCCTTCAACCACGCGAAATCGATACCCAGGCTTGATCACAAGATTCACGGGCCCGCAAAAGCTGCGTAATTCACCCCCATGGGCCTGAGCAGCTCCCTCCAAAGCGCGCACGCTCGTTGTGCCAACAGCAATCACCCGGCCACGACAGGCACGGATTGCTTCGACCACCTCGGCTGTGACCTCCACCCATTCGCTGTGGAGATCAAGGTTGGTGAGGTCCTCATTTTCCAGCGGCCGGAATGTTCCCAGACCAACGTGCAGCGTGATGCACTTAAGCCGGACGCCCTTGCGCTGTAGGGCAGCCAGCAGTTCATCACTGAAATGCAGTCCTGCAGTTGGTGCTGCCACCGCGCCGGGACGCTCCGCGTAGCGGGTTTGGTAGCGATCAGCATCCTCTGGATCATGCCGATCGATATAGGGCGGCAGAGGAACCTCACCGTATTGATTCAGCAACGCCTCGATCGTTGCGGCATCACGGCAGTCGCTTGGGAACTGAACCAAACGTCCCCCGCTGGCAGGATCCACCGCCAACACCGTCAGGGTGATCGATGTTCCTTCGATGGTGAGCACATCACCGGGACGCATGCGTTTGGCTGGTCGAGCCAGACACAACCACTGGCCGCCGTTGCGGGGCTCCAGCACGAGCAGCTCGGACCGGCCGCCTCCAGCACGCCGCACATGGAGCCGCGCTTTCAACACGCGTGTGTCGTTGACAACAAGCAGGTCTCCCGCCTGAAGTTCCTCCAGAAGATCCCAGATCCGACGATGGCGAGCAGCCGACGGTGCAGCTCCAATGGGTGGAGCCATCAGCAGGGCTGCATCGTGGCGCGGCTCAATCGGCGCCTGAGCGATGAACCCTTCCGGCAGGGCGTAGTCGTAACTGCTCAGCAGCAGATCCCTGGGATCGGGCACCAGGATCAGAGAGCCAAACTCTCCGGACGACGTTCGATCAACTCAGCAAGATCCTTGAGGAACGCCGCACCATTGGCGCCGTAGATCACCCGATGATCAGCCGTGAGATTGACCTGCATCTGACGCTTCACGGCAATCGATCCATCCGCACCAGCCACAACGGTGGGACGTGACGCAGCGACGGCCAGGATCGCTCCAGTGCCTGGAGGAAGAATTGCATCAAAGCGATCCACCCCGAACATGCCGAGGTTGGAGAGGGTGAAGGTCCCGGTGCTGTACTCCTCGGGCTGCAGCTGTTTACTGCGGGATCGCTTGACCAGATCCTTCCACTGGCGTGACATCTCATAGAGATCGGTGCGATCGGCTTGACGCAGGACTGGTGTGATCAGGCCGCCGTCCTCCATGGCCACCGCAATCGCCACATTCACGTCTGCGGGGTAAGCCATCCCGGCAGGGGTCGTCGCGGCATTCACCTGGGGATGCCGGGCCAGCGTGACGGCCACCGCCTTTGCAAGCAGAGCCGTCATGGTGACGCCCTTTGGCTTCACCTGTTTGTAAAAGCGATCGAGTTTGTCGGTGGTGATCGTGTAGCCGACCCGGAAACAGGGGACCGCCAGACTGGCCTCCATGTTGCGGTTCACGGCTCCCTGGAGCGTGTTGAACGGGACCGTGTCTCCTGGACGGCCAAAGCTGTTGCCGGCCGGTGCAGCCGCGGCCTCGGCTGCAGGCGCTGGCACGCCATGGCCAGCGGCGGCCGGTGCAGATCCTTCCGCCACCCGTGGAACAGTGATGGGCTGTCCGCTTGCCTGCTCCACGTCTTCCGCCTGAATGCGGCCATGGGGACCGCTGCCGCGGACGGTGGCAAGGTCCACCCCCATCTGGGAGGCGAGCTTCTTGGCACGGGGGCTCGCCACGATGCGGCCGTCGTTCACCACGGGAGCTGCCAGCACGGGGGCCACCGGAGCGGGGGCGGGTGCTGGAGTCGATACCGGTGCTGCAGCCACAGGAGCTGGCGCTGAAGGGGCTGGAGCAGCTGGCGGTGCCTCAACCGTTGTGGAAGCCGATGCCGCGGCCGATGAAGTGGCCGATGCAGTGGGAGTTGGTGCTTTGGCCTTGGCTTCAGCGATCTCCGCCTCGGTTTCAACAATCAGGCCGATGGTTTCGCCGACAGGTGCCGTACTGCCCGCTGGCATCAGCACGGCAGCCAGGAAGCCGTCCTGGAACGACTCCACGTCCATATCAGCCTTATCGGACTCAACCACCAGCACCGATTCACCACGACCGACCTTGTCGCCCGGTTGCTTCAGCCACTCGACGATCTTGCCCTCCGTCATCGTCGAGCTCAGGGCTGGCATGAAGATGTCGAAGGTCGCCAAAACCGTCTCCGAGTGGGCATATCAGGGGAGTGTACGAGCCGGCTGAAGCCAGTGACCGCTCAGGATCAGGCGCCTTCAACCGACTGGACGACGCCGTCCCGCACCACAATTGCCACCTGCATCTTCTCCACGAGGTTGTCTCCGACCTTGAGCTCACAGGTGCTCTCCAGCTGGCCCTGCTCAACGATCTGATCCATCTCAAGTTCACGCACTTGGGACTGCTGCTGCAGGAAGGTGCGTTTTTGCTCCTCCAGTTCGGAACGCTTGGCGGCAACCTGCTGCTGGATCTGAGCCACTTGATCCTGAACTCGGGGATCAAGAGGATTGGCACTCTGGCGGCGGACTTCATCGACCACCTGCTGGCCTTCCTGCTCCAGCTGGGCCAGCTGCTGATCCAGGCCGGCAATGCTGTTGCTGATCTCCCGTTCGGCTTCCTCCTTCCAAGTGGGTGTCACCACAGCGCGGACGGTGATTGGACGCTTGATCGTCAGGGTGGTGCCGTCGGACATGATATTGAAGGAGTTGCCGCAAGCGTCTCAGCCACAGGCGCAGAGGTCAATCTCGGTTTCCTCTCCCATAGAGAATTTCGATCAGGGCAGCGTCCCTAGCAGTGATCCGGTCACGCCGTTGCTTGAGCGTCTGGGTCAGCAGTCCGTTCTCAATGCTGAAGGGAGCAACCAGCACAACACCCGCCAGCCGTTCATCTCCGCGGGCTCCCTTGCGCTGTTTGAGCAGTTGATTGGATTCCCGCATCAACAGTTTCAGCAGTGCTGGATCTCCAGGGAATCCCCCGAGATCATCAGGCACGGACAGGTTGTTGTCCTGCGCCCAGGGCCTGATCATCTCCGGCCTCGGGACCAGCAGCGCTCCAAGTTGGCGCTCATCCTGTCCAACCAGCATCACCTGCTCGATCAACGGGCTGGCGACAAGCGCTTCCTCCAGCGGCCCAGGCTCAATGTTCTCGCCACTGCTCAGAACGATGGTGTCCTTGGCACGACCGGTCAGGGCCAGTGAGCCATCCGGGAGAAGCATGCCCAGGTCCCCTGTGTCGAACCAGCCATCCGCATCGAGCACCTTGGCCGTGGCCTCCGGCTTGCCCAGGTATCCCTTCATCACCTGCGGGCCCCTCACCAACACACGCCCGCGCTGACGGAATCCCAGCGCCTCCCCCGATTCAGGCTCAACGATGCGGAACTCCGTCTCGGGCATCGGCAAACCGGAACTGCCGCGGATGTTGCGCCACGGCCGGCGGCAACTCACCACAGGGCTTGTTTCCGTCAGGCCATATCCCACAAGAAGTTCAATCCCCACCGCTTCAAAGAAGGCGTCGATGTGGGGTGCAATGGCCCCGCCACCACTGATCGGATAGCGCAACTGGCCTCCGCTCAACTGGCGGCGCAGCTTGGGCCAGATCAGAGAGGAGGCGAGAGCGTGCAGAGGCCAGCGCAGCCCTGCAGTCAGCGCGCTCAGCAGACGGTCTGCAGCGGAGGCGGGCTCGAGCATCAGGTTCCAGGCCTGACGCTTGGCGAGGCAGTGAGCGGCACTGTTGGCCAGGGCCGCCCTCAGGAGGCGCTGTCGCGAGGGCGGGAAGGTCTTCAGGACATCCTCAAAACCCGCCTGAACTGCCTCCCAAAGCCTTGGGACGGTTGCCATGGCAATCGGACGAACGCGCGGCAGGTCCTTCTTGAGCTGTTTGATCGTGGTGTAGGTCTGCGAGCAGGCGCAGGACAGGAAGTAATAGCTGGCGCTTCGCTCATAGGCGTGCCAGATCGGCAACACGCTCAGCACGGGAGACCCGGGCTCCGGAAACGCCACAGAGGCCAGGGAGCGCATCTGGTGCAACAGGTTGCCGTGAGTGAGCGGAACCCCTTTGGGCTGGCCAGTGGTCCCGGATGTGTACAGAACGGTGGCAACGGCCTCCGCATCACCCTGCAGCTCCAGCTCAGCGCTTCCCTGCGCTGAACGCAGCAGGTCGTCCCAACTAAGAAGCTCATCCACCGCATCACCCTCAAGCTGCAACACGAACCGGAGCCGGTTGCGCTGATCCGGCGTCAGCTGCAGACGACGCCAGAGATCGGCGTTCTGCACGATCAGAGCTGTGGCACCGCAGTCTTCGAGGATGTAACGCAGCTCTTCCACCGGCGCGGACGCCCCGCGCACCGCATCGGCTGCGCCGGCTCGCATCAGCCCCTGATCCGCCACCAGCCAGCGGGGACTGTTTTCAGCGAAGAGGGCGACGACATCGCCCGGCTCGATCCCTTGGTTTCGAAACCCAACCGCCGCCTCAGAAATCCTCTGTGCCAGTTCGTCGAAGCTGAAACATTCCGGATGGGCGGCATGGGGAGCATCCACAGCCATGAGCTTGCCGTGGTGGTCTGCCAGCCAGGGCCAGACCGCATCAATCCGAGTCAACCCATCGACATGGCTGTGACCTAGAAGCCCACGCTGCTCGCGCTCGGTCGCGGTCCAGCCGACCTTGGCAACTCCTGCAGGTTGCGCACTCATCAGCGGATCCTTGAGCTCTCAGTCAGGCCTATCACGATCCAGGCGACTCCTGCCAGAAAAGACGGAATTGATCGGCGAGGGCATTGAGGATCAGAGGCTGCACCTGGTCTGTCGTCAATCCAGGGATCCACTCCGACAAACGCCCCACCTCGCGCCCCTCAAGCCCGCAGGCGGTGATCGCGCTGAAACCGCTCAGATCGCAGTCGACATTCAGCGAGAGACCATGCTGGGTGATCCAACGACGGCAGCCGATTCCGATCGCACCAACCTTGCGGCCGTCCAGCCACAGCCCGGTGAGTCCCGCCTGGCGTTCCCCACATAGACCCAGCTCAGCCAACACATCGATCAACACCTGCTCCAGCACCCGCAGATGGACATGCAGATCAGGCGTGCGGCGCTGCAGATCCAACACGGGATAAACAACGATCTGACCCGGCACATGGTGGGTCACCTCACCGCCTCGATCGATGTGATGCAGCGGATGTGGCGGCTGCGCCACATCGAAATGGAGATGATCGAGGCTTGCCCCGCGCCCAAGGGTGTAGCAGGGGGGGTGCTGCAGGATCCAGACCGCCTCCGGTGCCGTGACATCGGCCATCAGGCGTTCCTGCCAGCGACGTTGATCCGCCCAGGCGATTTCAAAGGGGACCGGATCCGGCGGCTGGAAACAAATTGCTCCCTCTGGGTGTGCCGATGCGCTCACCGGATCTAACTTGCTGTTAACAACCGGCAAGGAACAAGGCATGAAGTTGCTGATCCATGGTCGCAACCTCGAGATCACGCCTGCCCTGAGGACCTATACCCAGACAAAGCTGGAGCGGGCCATTCATCATTTCGGCGACGTGGTGCGAGAGGCGGACGTTCACCTGTCCGTGGCCAGGAACCCACGGGTACCGCAGCAGACGGCGGAGGTGACGGTGTTCGCCAATGGAACCGTGATCCGGGCACAGGAACGCAGTGAGAACCTCTACGCCAGCATCGATCTTGCTGCCGGCAAGCTCTGTCGGCAGCTGCGTCGCTGGAAGGACCGCCACAGCGACCACCATCACAGCCATGGCCATCGGGCCAGCATCACGCCGGGCACGGAAACCGTCAGCGCCGAGAGCCAGGTGGATGAGTCGTTGCTCAAGGGTCGTGAGGCGGAACTGCCCAACCCCGGCGTGCGACGCAAATACTTTTCAATGCCACCGATGAGCCTCGATGAGGCGCGCCGGCAGCTGGATCTGATCGATCACGACTTTTACCTGTTCCGGGAGCGTGACAGCGATGAGCTTCAGGTGATCTATCACCGCAATCACGGCGGATACGGTGTGATCCAGGCGAGGAACTGAGCCGCCAGTCACCAATGGTCGAGTCGAAGCTGGAGCTGCCGGATCTGCCTCCGCTGATGGATCAGGCCATCCTCGACCCTCTGCTGACGCAGGAGGAGCTGATCACCGCCTGTGATGCCGGCCGGCAGGAGAACGTGCGCGCGATCTGCACCACCCTGCGACTGCTGGAACCCCTGCGGGAAAGACTTGGAAAAACCGGAGGACCACGCCTGGTGGCGGTGGTTGGCTTCCCTTTCGGCTCATTGCCAGGCGAGCTCAAGCAGATGGAAGCGGAATGGGCTGCGGCACGGGGGGCTGAAGAGCTGGACATGGTTCCCGATTTCACGGCCCTGATCAATCAGAACTCCGGTGCCTTCGCTGAAGAAATCGCTGGTATTTGCGAACTGGGACTTCCAGTGAGAGTCGTGCTGGATATGGCCCGGCTCAGCGAAGACCTGATCACGCTGGCGGTGGACGCAGCAATCGATGCCGGTGCCGCCGGTCTACAAACCAGTAACGGCTTCGGGCCTGCCACCAGCACAACCCAGGTGAAACAGTTGCTGGGCCTCGCTCGAGGCCGCTGTGCCGTCAAAGCCGCTGGCGGAATTCACACGCCAGAGCTGGCGATCGACCTGGTGGAAGCCGGCGCCTCCCTGCTGGGTACGAGCAGCGCTCCCCAGCTGCTTCAGGCGTTAAGACGGCCCGCCGGTTAGGTGAGCGAACGACGCCTGGAGGGCCTCGTCCTGAAGGTGGGCCCACTGGGAGAACACGACCGATTGCTGACCCTGCTCAGCGATGAGGAAGGCATCACCCGACTGGCGGTCCCGGGCGCTCGACGTCCCAAAAGCAGTCTCGCGGCTGCAGCACCGCTCACCCTGCTCGAGCTTCAGGTGGGCGGGCGCAGCGGCCTGGCGCGCGTGAGACAACTCCGAATTCAGCGCAGCTTCTCCAGACTGGGGCGCGACCTGGAAACCCTGGCCGCCTCTCAGGCGCTCAGCGATCTCTGCCTGCGACTCACGGCCGACAACGACCCGATCCCAGGACTGTTCACCACCGTGATCCTGCACTTGGAGCGACTTGAATCAAGCGACCTGAGCCGAGACGAGGTTCTGGCATCGTCAGTTCAGGCTTGCGTCCACCTGCTCACGCTTGGGGGCTACAGCCTGCCGTTGCAGAGCTGCTGCCTCACTGGCGTTCCTCTGCAGCCTCCACTCGGGCAATGGCACTGGCGCTGCAGCCTGCTGCCGGAGGATGGATTCGCGATCGGCTCGCAGCCGCAGGCACGCCTGGAGCTCAATCCCTCCGAGCTTGCCCTGCTGCAGCGGCTCATCCGGGCGGATCTCCCGCGTCGGCAGAACGGAGACCTGATGGGCCCTCGACGGGTGTGGTTGAGGCTGCTGACGGTGATCGATGTCTGGATCCAAACCCATCTGCAACGCAAGAACCGTGCCCTGGCGATGTTGAGAGACAGCCTGCAGACGCCAGACATGGGCGATCATGACGGCGACGAGAAAGGATCTTGAGCGGCACCGACTCCAGCCTTCCATCGGACGGGGGTCGCGGACTGCGATCCGTAATGCGTCTCGATGGCTTCAGGAAGCTTTGGATCGGCCAGATCTTCTCCCAGCTGGCCGACAAGTTCTACATCGTTCTGATGGTGTTTCTGATCGCCCAGTACTGGGTGAGCAGCGACCCGCAGAGCCATGGAGCTCTGACGGAAATCGCCTCAGCGATTCGGATGGATATCGAGACGAGGGCCGAGCGGATCACCCTGCTGGCCACGGGCATCTACGTGGCCAATACGCTGCCGGCCATCCTGCTGGGGATGCTGGCCGGAGTCTGGGCAGACCGGTGGCCGAAACGACGGGTGATGGTGATCTCCAATGCGATGCGGGCGCTGCTTGTGCTGTTCGCCCCGTTCTGCTTGATGCCTGGCCCCCTGTTTCTCGGCCTGAGCTGGGGGTACTGGGCGCTGTTGCTGATGACCTTCCTGGAGTCGGTGCTCACCCAGTTTTTTGCACCGGCTGAGCAAGCAGCGATCCCCCTCCTCGTTCCAGGCAACAAACTGCTGGCCGCGAACTCGCTGTATCAGGCCACCAGCATGGCCGCCACGATCATCGGCTTCGCCCTCGGCCAGCCGATTTTGAGGTTGCTCAATCAGACCTTCCTGAAAATCGGGTTATCCGGCGGCGAATTTCTTCTGCTGCCGTTCTGTTACGGCATGGCGGCATTCAGCATCAGCGCGATCCGACTGAACGAAACACCCCAAACACCACGCAGCATCGGAATCGGACAGGAGCTTCGAGAAGGACTCCAGGTCCTCGTCAAGCGGGCCTCAGTGCGCAGGGCCATGCGCAACCTGGTGTTGCTCTACAGCTTGCTGGCGGCGATGTACGTACTGGCCATCAGCCTGGCGGGATCGATCGGCAGCCTCGGACCGACAGGCTTCGGGACCCTGCTGGCCATGAGCGGACTCGGCATGGCCATCGGCGCCGTCCTCACAGCGCAGCTTGGGCATCAGATCAGCCGGCACCATCTCGGGGCCAGTGGCCTGGCGGCCATCACGGTCTGCCTGGCACTGCTTGGACAGCTTCAGGGACGTTTGCTGGTGACGTTGACGCTTTGCATGGTGTTGGGCGTTGGGGCGGCCCTCGTGGCCATCCCGGCGCAGACCACCATTCAGGAGGACACACCGGAAACGGAGCGAGGCCGAGTCTTCGGCCTTCAGAACAATCTGATCAACATCGCCCTAAGCCTGCCGCTGGTTCTGGCCGGCACCCTGGTGAGCAGCATCGGGCTGGAACCGGTGCTGATCCTGCTGGCTGCCCTGGCCGGTCTTGCGGCCTTGCTGGAGAGACCTTGGAAGCGCTGCTAACTTTCCGGTTCCCCAGGAGGAGGGTCGTCGAGGTTGGCGCAGATCGCCTGGTTGGGTAAGAAGTCGCCGTTCTGCGGGAATGTCTCCTACGGGTTGATCACCACGGAGGCTTTGCGCGTTCGCGGCCATCAAACTCACTTCATTCACTTCGATAACCCCCGCAGTCCAGAAGGATCTGCCACCGCGTTTCTGGCGAATGATCCGGATGTGAGCCTGCCCTATCTGGTGAAATCCCAGGTGTACACAATTCCCTCCCCCAGTGCCCATCGGGAGTTGCGGGACTGCCTTGCGCGGCTGAAGCCTGATCTTGTACACGCCAGCCTGACGCTTTCGCCGCTTGATTTCCGACTACCAGATCTCTGTCAGCAGCTGGGTGTGCCTCTGGTCGCCACCTTTCACCCACCCTTCGATTCCAGTCTCCGCAATCTCACTGCAGGCACGCAACAACTCTCTTATCAGTTGTACGCGCCGGCTCTGGCCCGCTACGACCGGGTGATCGTGTTTTCAAAGCTCCAGGCGGAGGTCCTGGAACGTCTGGGTGTCCCGGCTGATCGACTGAAAGTGATTCCCAACGGCGTCGATCCCGAGCGCTGGAGGCCGGCCGGCTCCGGCAAAAGTTCATTCATCCAGCAGCGGATCCATCAGCGGCTTGGAGGGGAGCGGATCTTCCTGTACATGGGTCGACTGGCCACCGAGAAAAATGTCGAGGCGCTTCTGCGGGCCTGGCGACTGGTGTCACCGGAAGGCTGCAAGTTGGTGATCGTTGGAGATGGCCCGCTGCGCAGCACCCTTCAGAACAGCTACGACGATCCCAACGTGCTCTGGTGGGGGTACGAGGAGGACCTGGATGCCAGGGTCGCCCTGCTGCAGTGTGCTGAGGTCTTCCTGCTTCCCAGCCTCGTTGAAGGCCTGTCACTGGCGTTACTGGAAGCCATGGCCTGTGGCACCGCATGTGTCGCCACGGATGCCGGTGCTGACGGAGAGGTGCTCGATCAGGGCGCCGGCATTGTGATGAGCACCCAGGGGGTCACCACCCAGCTGCGCACCCTGCTGCCCGTTCTGAAAGAACAGCCGGTGCTCACGAGGGAACTTGGCCATCAGGCACGCCAGCGAATCCTCGAGCGGTACACGCTTGGCAGCAATATTGACGCCATTGAGGCCTTGTACAGCACCCTGATTCCTGCTGCACCGCTGGCTGCCTGAACAGGGGCAGCTTGAATAGCAGCAGTTTGAACTAGTGCTCTTCGACGAAGGGCAACATGCGACGTCAGGCCAGTTCCCGACTGCGTTCCGCCGCCGCAATGACCGCTTCGATGAGTGCGGAGCGCAAGCCCGACTCTTCCAACACGCGCAACCCAGCGATGGTGGTGCCACCCGGAGAGCTCACCATGTCCTTGAGCACAGCAGGATGCAGTTCCCGGCCCTGAAGCAGGGCCGCCGTGCCAGCAAGGGTGCGATGGCTGAGACGGTGTGCCAAAGCCCTCGGCAGGCCGGCTGCAACAGCCCCATCGGCCATCGCTTCCGCCACCACAGCGACGAAGGCAGGACCTGAAGACGTCAATGCCAGGAAGGCATCGAGCTTCGCCTCGGGCAGCTCGAGCACTTCACCAACCGTGCGGAACAGATCCAAGACCTTGCTCTGCTGATCGGAGCCGACCCCCTCTCCCCAAGCCAGGGCCGTCAGACCAGCACCCACCAAGGAAGGCGTGTTGGGCACGGCGCGTACGCAGCGATGGTGCGGGAACAGCTGTTGGAGACGCTGCAGCGACACTCCAGCCAACACAGAAATCAGCAGTGGTTTGCCAGCCACCTGCGCCGGCGCAGCTGCAGCGACGGCGTCCAGCTGCTGGGGTTTAACAGCGAGCAACTGCAGGGGAACATGCCAGACCTGCTGGGCTGGCTCAGAGGCCGCCACATGAAGGCTGATTCCTTCAGGCAGTTCGGATCTGAGGCTCTGAACCCTTGCTTCACTGCCCACAACGGCAATCAGATCAGCTGGATCGAGATCGCCCCGTTCAAGAAGCGGCTGTACCAGCGCCTGAGCCATGCGGCCCAGGCCAATCACCCCAATCGCAGCCTTCACAACGCTGGAATTTCAGCCCTTCAAAGGGCTGCAGCTCCCCAGGCTGGAGAAGGGGCTGAAACGGATTCCAACTCTGAGGAGTCCGATTCCCTGGTTACCACCGTGGGGCTCGAGGCCTCTTCGTGGGTGGCATTGGTGACAGTGACGCAGCTCGGTGCGAACAGAAAAATACTTTCGCCGACACGCTCCTGATGGCCATCAATGGCGAAGGTTCCCCCCGCCACGAAATCAACAGCGCGCTGAGCCTGATCCGGCTCCATCATCGTCAGATTGAGGATGACAGTTTTACGTTCGCGCAAGGCCTGGATCGCACGTGGCATCTCATCAAAGCTTCTGGGCTCCATGAGATTGACTTCTGCCGATGCAGTGCTGATTCCCGGCATGCCGATCACATTTGATCCAGGCAGGCTGTCTCCAAGATCAAACGGATTGCTGTCTCCAATGGTCGCTAACGCACCACCATCGGCCTGACTGGCACGCTGATCATCTTCAACCTGCTCGTCGTCGTAGGCGAAGTCGTCGAGCTCACCATCGAGGTAATCATCTCCGGCGACGACAGCACGTAGACGGGAAATCAGCGACACCTTGGATTCCTCTCGGCCTGAGACAGGTAGGGCCATACCCCTAAATAGCGTTCCGATCAGCCAGGAGCAAGTCACTGTCAACCGTCTTTTACCGGTGGACGTGGACCAAAGAGGGCGGATCCGAGCCGCAACCACGTACTGCCCGCTGCCACCGCCTCACGCCAGTCGCCGCTCATCCCCATGGAGCGCTCCGGCAGCGCGAGGCGATCGGCAAGAGCAGCACACTCCCCGAACAGCACATGGCGCTCCTGGGAGGTCAATCCCTGGGGGGCCATGGTCATCAGTCCGCGGATACGCAGAGCCGGAAGCTCCCGGAGCCTGGGCCACACATCCAACAACTCCGCCGCCGACCAGCCCCCCTTGTTCGGATCAGGACGCAACTTCACCTGCAAAAACACCTCAGGGCTTCGGTTTTCCTCAGATGCAATCCGAGCGATCCGCTCCGCCAGGCTCCAGGACTCCAGGGAATGGATCACGCCAAAGGCACGCACCACAGCGCGCACCTTGTTGCTCTGCAGGCGACCGATGAAATGCCAGTTCAGCGCGAGGTCATCAAGCTCGGCCTGTTTCCGCTGCGCTTCCTGAAGCCGACTTTCACCAAAGGCTGTCTGCCCCAGGGCTGCAATCTCTTGGATCGCTGTAGCCGGGTGCCCCTTGCTCACCGCCAACAAGCGGGACCTCTCCGGCAGCTGAGCCCTCAGGTCATGCCAGCGATCAACGGAGTGCGAGGGCACGGCGTCAGATGAATGTCTGATCGAACAGCTGCCGCCAGTTCTCAACCTCTGCCGGCGCGTCGCGGCGACAGCGATTGAGATGGACCTCAGCGTGGTGGCGGGCATCCTGATAGGGAATGACCTCGAACTGGGCACCCCGGGGCTGCAGGGTCACCAGGAAGAACATGCGTTGGGCATACAGCGTGGCGTACACGTCACGCCCCTCTCCCGCAGGGGCCACCCGATACAGCATCCCGAAAGTGGGGTGATTGAGATAGCGCTCAGCACTCATCCAGCGGCTCACACCTACAGCTCACCGTACTTTCCGCGCAATCCCAGCAAAAGCAGCAGGCTGACTGCTGCCAGGAGATTTAACCAACGGGCGGGCGGATGGCGCTGCAATCGGAACACATCTGGACCCATCACCCGGCCACCGCGGGCGACCAGGGCCTCGGCGCCCTGCTCGGCGCGAAGCAGGATGTTGGCAAGCAAGCGCTCACCAACAGCGAGCACGAGCCCAAAGGCGGCCTTGAAGCCAAGCCGCCTGAGACTCACTGCCCGACTGATGAGTGAGCGCAGCAGGTTCTGCAGCTCCTCCTGAACCAGGGGCAGGAAACGCAGCGCCAGCAACAGCTGAAATCCCAACCGGTCCATCGGCAAACCAAGACGCTGCAGCGGAGACAGACACCAGTTCAGAGCCCAGACCAGATCCTCCGGCGTGGTGGTGATCAACACGAGGTTGACGCTGTGAATCACCGTGAAGATGAGCGTGGACGTGCGTAAACCGAGCAGAGCTGAGGCACGGTCAATCACCAGGGGACCAAGGGCAAACGACCCGATCCGCCAGGGCCCCAGGCGCACCAGATCCCAGGCTGGCCCCTCAGCAGCGGCTCCGGGCAGCTCATCGTCCGGACGCAGCGCCAGAGCAGCCGGAGGATCAACGGCTGGCAGCAGCATGGACAGGATCCCGACGGCCGCCGCCAGCAGCATCAGGACCATCAGGGAGCGCCACCAGAGCCGCACTGGCAAACCACTGCCCAGGGTGAGCAGCAGAAGCACCAGCACCAGAGCCAACCGCCAGATGGGTCCCGCCAGGACCGGCGTCAGCAAAAACAGCAGCGACCAGGCGAGCTTCAGGCGAGGGTCCAGTCGACGCATCCAACCGGTGGAGCCATCGACGTACTGCCCCATGGGGATCTGACGCAGCCAATCCATGAATCAGCTCTGACGCTTCTGCTGGCGGGCAAGATCACGCTCAACATCACGCTGTTGCTTGCCGCGCCAAAACAGTTTCACGGGAGTGCCATCGAAACCAAGGCCCTCACGGATCTGGCGTTCGACATAACGGCGATAGGTTTCGCCGAACAGCTTCGGCTCATTCACAAACAACGTGAAGCTGGGCGGACGGCTGGCGACCTGCGTGCCGTAATACAACCGTCCCTGGCGACCACCGCGTGTGGTGGGTGGACTGCGCCAGCTCAAGGCTTCCTTGAGCACTTCATTGACAACGGACGTGCTCACCCGCCGCCGATGTTGCTCAACGGCCACAGCGGCAATGGCAAAAATGCTGTCCACCCGCTGCCCGGTCAGCGCGGAGGTGAACAGCATCGGCGCCCAGTCCAGGAAATAAAGCTTTGCCCGCAGCTCCTTCTCCATGGCGGGCATCGTGTGGCTGTCCTTTTCGACGGCATCCCACTTGTTGACCACCACGACACAGGCCCTGCCGTCTTCCTCGATCCGCCCGGCCAAGCGCTGATCCTGCTCGGTCACACCATCGAGAGCATCGATCACCAACACGCAAACATCGCTGCGTTCGATCGCCTTGAAGCTGCGATTGATGCCGAAGTACTCGGGTCCATAACTGACGCTGCGGCGCCGCCGGATCCCCGCTGTATCGACCAATCGCCAGGTTCGGTTCTCGCGTTCGATGCTGGTGTCAATCGTGTCGCGGGTCGTGCCGCGAATCGGGCTGACGATGGCGCGGGTCTCACCGCAGATGGCATTAAGCAGG
The DNA here is from genome assembly GCF_000515235.1 of Synechococcus sp. CC9616. Classification (NCBI taxonomy): domain Bacteria; kingdom Bacillati; phylum Cyanobacteriota; class Cyanophyceae; order Synechococcales; family Synechococcaceae; genus Synechococcus; species Synechococcus sp. CC9616. The sequence continues at coordinate 1,339,497 of NZ_KI911558.1, forward strand.
CTTGATTTGCCAACATTCGGCCGACCGATGATCGCCAGTTGAATCGGCTCCTCCTGCTCTCCCTCCTGATCTTTGGGTGGCAGGAAAGTAAGCACATGGTCCAGCAACTCACCGGTTCCGACTCCATGAATCGCTGAGATCGGATAGGGCTCCCCCAGTCCCAGGCTCCAGAACTCGGCGGCCATCGCCGCACCCTGCTCAGGCGACTCGCATTTGTTCACAGCCAGCAAGGTCGGGCAGGACTGCGTGCGCAGAAACTCAGCAATCGATTCGTCCGCGGCCGTGATCCCCTGCTGACCATCAGCGATTACCAATGCAACGCTGGCCTCTTCGAGGGCCAGGGCTGCCTGTTCACGGATCTCCGGCAGGAACTCACTGTCGTCGTCGAAAACCAGCCCGCCGGTGTCCACCACCTTGAACTCGCGGTCCCGCCAGAAACCATCCTGATAGGTGCGATCGCGTGTGACGCCGGGCTGATCGTGGACGATCGCCTCCCTGCTGCGACACAGGCGATTGACCAGCGTGGACTTGCCGACGTTGGGGCGTCCGATGATTGCGATGACGGGGCGCGCCAAAGGGCGGAACTCCGATCAATTCATGACCCTACAAAGGCGCCGAAACGGAAAACTTCCCAAGAGAGACTAATGAGTCTCATTTGAGACGGCTATGTGGTGGGCAGTGTCTTGAAGCGTCATGCTCGAGCTCGTCGCCAGCCTTGTGGTCGATCTCTCCGACCAGAACCTGACCGTCTACGACAGCAATCAGGAAATTGTTCGGGTGATTCCGGTCAGCACCGGCAAAGCCTCCACACCGACCCCGATCTTCAACAGCAAGGTGTTCACGAAGTACCGCTCCACCACGATGCGGGGACGCACGTACGTGGTGCACGGCGTCCCTTACACGATGTGCGTAAGCGCCAACGAAGCCATCTGCATCCATGCCGCTCCCTGGCAGGAGAACGCTGGACAGGCCTTTGGAGTCCCCCGCAGCAACGGCTGCGTGCGCATGCCCTTGGCCCATGCCCGCTGGCTGTTCCAGAACACGCCCACCGGCACGCCGATCTCAATCCAGGCCTGATCAGCGCACAGGCCGGTCCCCTGGGTGACCGGCCACAGGGTTCTCGGGAACGGCCAACCCAGGAGCCAGGGGGCCCGTCTCAGCCAGGGGCTCCCCCTGTTGCCTCAGCCAGGCCAACAGCCAGCTCACCGCTGTGGCCCGACGGGTGCGCCTCGGATAGAGCTCGCCGATGCGGTATCCCGTGAAGCCAAGCTGCTGCTTGAGGAGCTGTTTGTGCTCCTTGGGGATGGAGCGGGTGAGCTGCACCGATGGCGGACGCTCGGCAATCAGCTCCGGAGCGTTCGGGAATGCTTCTGACCACACCGCAGGTGTGTCGGGTCCGGCGTGCCAGCCGTCATCTCCAGCCAGATAGCCCAGTCGCTCCCAGATCCGTTCACAGACGAACTGATCACTGCAGCGATCCTCAAGAATCTGTTGAAACAGAGCGCGACTGAGGGGCCAGGGGTCAGACACGTGGATCGGCAGCATGGAGTGATGCTGACGTGTCGCCCTCTCCTGCTACCCGGCCGAGGCAGTCCTCGGGAACTGTCCTGCCGCGTCCTTCAATCGCCATTGGCCGGAGTGAGTGACAGGGTGTTCCGCGATCTGGTACGTCGCTGGGCTCCCAAAGCCCTCCTGTTCACCGAAATGGTCAATGCCACCAGCCTCGAGCTGGGGTTCGGACGCGGGAAGGTGGAGGAACTCGGCGAGGAGCCCGGACCCATCGGCGTGCAGCTCTTCGATCACCGTCCCACTGCCATGGCGGAGGCAGCGAAACGCGCTGAGGACGCCGGTGCCTACTTGATTGACATCAACATGGGCTGTCCGGTCCGCAAGATCGCCCGCAAAGGCGGTGGCTCCGGACTGATCAGGGATCCGGATCTGGCCGCACGAATCGTCGAAAGAGTTGTCGGCGCGGTGAATCTGCCCGTCACAGTAAAAACACGTCTGGGCTGGTGCGGCACCAACCTGGACCCGGTGCAGTGGTGCCGCCTGCTTCAGCAGGCAGGGGCCCAGATGCTCACCCTGCATGGCCGCACCCGCGAGCAGGCCTTTAAAGGAGCAGCCGATTGGCAGGCGATTGCCGAGGTGAAAAAGCACCTGTCGATTCCCTTGATCGCCAACGGCGACATCAGAACGCCGGATGATGCCCTGAGATGCCTCGAGCAGACGGGCGCCGATGGCGTGATGGTGGGTAGGGGGACCATGGGCGCACCCTGGCTGGTGGGGCAGATCGATGCTGCATTGAACGGCCGTTCAGTCCCGTCCACCCCTGGACCGCTGGAACGGGTTGAACTGGCTCGCGATCAAATGCTGGCTCTTGTGAAAGCCCGAGGCGATCACGGCCTGCTGATCGCCAGGAAGCACATGGGTTGGACCTGCACGGGTTTTCAGGGAGCTCCGCAGCTGCGCCAGGCCCTGATGCGCGCGCCCACACCAGAGGCCGCCTTAACGTTGATTAATGATCAAATCAGGGTTCTGAGTGAGCCTGCTTCTGCTCCTCTGGCCCCTCTGGCTCACCCGACGACCTGAGGCGCACTCGCCGCTATGGGCCCGCCGAAGCCTGATCCTGCTGATCACCGGGCTGATCATTCGATATCTGGCCTGGCGCTGCACAGCCAGCCTCAACCTTGAGTCCCCAGCATCCACCGCCCTCAGCCGGGTGTTGCTTGCGGCAGAAAGCTGGTTACTGGTGACCGGGTTGTTGCCCTTATGGCTGGCCTGGAGGAGATTCCCCGACCGTCGACAGCAGGCGCATGAGACAGCCAAGGCCTTTCGCAACAGCGCCTGGAAGCCCCACGTCGACATCTTGATCCCGACCTGGGGAGAACCTCTGGACGTGCTTGAGCGCACCCTGATGGGCTGCCTGAACCAGACCTACCCACACACCTCGGTGTATCTGCTGGATGACAGCAACCGAAACGACGTCAGAGCGCTGTCTCGACACCTGGGATGCCACTACCGCCACAGACCGGAACGGGCCAATGCCAAAGCCGGCAATCTCAACGATGGGCTCCGCCTCGGCCGAGGCGAACTGATCGCCGTGTTCGATGCCGACTTCATTCCCCAGCAGCGGTTTCTGGAATGCAGCATCGGACTGCTCGAGGATCCCGGCATCGGCTTGGTTCAGACGCCTCAGTGCTTCATGAATGCCGATCCAGTGATGCGCAATCTGGGAATGGAGCGATGGCTGCTGCCGGATGAGGAGAGCTTTTATCGCTGGATCGAGCCGGTGCGGGACGGCTGGGGTGCTGTGGTGTGCGCCGGCACCTCATTCGTCGTGAAACGCGAGGCCCTCCAACAGGTTGGGGGATTCGTTGAGCAAGCGCTGTCCGAGGACTTTGTCACCGGCATTGCACTCAGAGCGAAGGGTTGGCGATTGGTTTACCTCCAGCAAAAGCTGAGTGCCGGCCTGGCGGCGGAATCGATGCTCGATTTCGTTCGCCAGCGCCAACGCTGGGCTGCTGGCACCTTGCAGAGTTTGCATCTGGAGAGCGGGCCTCTCCGCGCCAAGAACCTCTCAATCGGGCAACGACTGGCCTATCTGGAGGGAGTGATCCATTGGCTCAACAACATCCCCAGACTGATCCTGATGTTGATGCCCCTGAGTTACGGCTTGCTGGGAATCACACCGATCAACATCAGCGTTGAGGCGATCCTGTACCTGCTCGTGCCCCTCTGGGGAACGATGCTCCTGGGCATCGGCTGGCTCAATCGTGGCAGCCGTGCAGCACTGCTGGGGGAACTCACCAGCTGGGTGCTCACCGTGCCGCTCACCCTCACCGTGATCAGCAGCAGCCTGGGGCGTCGCCTGGGCTTCCAGGTCACGCCCAAACATCAGACCCGTTCGAGAGCCGGCTGGAGCTGGGCCCTGGCAGCGCCCCTGCTGCTGCTCTCCGCACTCAATGCAACCAATCTGATTCTGCTTCTGTTCTCCCTACCCGCGCTGGGGCCGCGGGCGTGGGATCAAGGAATGCTCGGCCTGGTTTGGGCCTGCCTCAATCTGCTGGGAACGTTGATCGCGCTGAGAGCCTGCTGGGATCCCGCGATTGACAATGCCAGCCCCTGGTTCGCCGTCGATCTCGAGGCATGGATCGGTGACGCTGGCGGCCATCTACACCCCTGCCGGATCAGGGCCATCAGCGAACAGGGAGCCGAGCTCAGCTTCGAGGGATCCGCTCCTCCTTTGGTGGCGAGCAGCCAAGTGCAGTGGGACAGTCGGATCCCGGCCCTGCACTTCTCGCTCAAGGCGGTTGGTGCGTCAGCTCACTCCGTGAGCTGGGAACCCATGGACGCGATGCAGCGCAGGGCGCTGATGACATGGCTCTACGGACGCGATCAGTGCTGGGTGGATCGCATCGCTCCGCAGGAATGGAAAGCCCTGCTGGTTCTGCTAAAGCGACTGCTGCAGGGCCGTCCTGACCTTGGCCCCCTGCATCGAAGCCTCATCCCCATCGCCCCTCAAGGCAACACATCAGGCCATCTTTGACGGATCAGCAGCAGTGAGAAGTAGGGACGTTCTTCAGCTGCGATCTGCTCGGCAGGAGCAATGCATTGGTCAGGCCATCCCACCTTCTCGGCAAATAGAGAACGAGACAGGAGACCTCGCTGCTCCAGAAGAGGACGAAGCCAGCGCCAACGACGTCCAAGCTTGAGCAAGGCCAGGTTTTGTCCCTGCTCCTCGGCGTGGCTGGCCATCCTCTCGAAATCCAACTCGGAATCAGGACAGGGAGCCACCAGGAGCTGGTCCTGCTGCAGCGCCAGGGGCCAGACAGCCGCTGCTGCCGTCGACGAGAAGGATGTGATTCCAGGGATCACCCGCAGCTGGCAACTGGGGTGACGTTGCTGTAGGGACAACAACACATAGCTGCCGCTGGCAAACAAGGAGGCATCCCCCTCACAAAGCAGCACCACCTGTTTGCCGGTGGAGACTTCAGACGCCAGCAGATCGGCCGCAGCCTTCCAGGCCTGTTGTCGTGGTTCCGGTGCCTCCACCATTGGAAACACCACCGAAAGCTGGGGCTGATCAGGCTTGATCCAGTGACTGGCGATCCGCATCGCCATGCTGATTCCGCCCTCACAAGCCACCGGGGCAACGATCAGATCAGCCTGTTCGATGGCACGGACCGCGGCCACTGTGAGCAGATCGGGATCTCCTGGACCGACTCCGACAAGCGTGAGTGCTCCCCAGTTCTGCGGGTCGATGATGGCCAGGGAACCTGTCGTCCGGAGTCAGACGGTGAGTCGCCTCAGCATCTTTCCAGAGAGTGCGGCGGATGGCGGGGCGAGGCCCGCCGAGCCGCTGCTGGTGAGCCACGATCCGCTGACCATCCAGCAGGAGCTTGGCCAGCGGGGGATCGGCTTCGAGCGCTGGCCGGTGCGGACCCGTTTACCCCAGGGTGCTGATCAGACAACGGTTCTGCAGGCCTTCAGAACAGATGTGGAGCGAGTCCTCTCAGAAGCAGGGCACGCCAGCGTTGATGCTCTGCGGGTCACACCGAGCCATCCCGACAAGGACTCTCTGCGTCGACGTTTTCTCAGTGAACACACCCATACCGATGACGAGGTGCGCTTTTTCGTGGAGGGCCGCGGGCTGTTCTGTCTGCACATCGGAACTGAAGTGCTTGCCGTTCTCTGTGAACGGGATGATCTGATTCAGATTCCCGCCGGCACTCGCCACTGGTTTGACATGGGCGATCAGCCGCAGTTCTGCGTCCTGCGTTTCCATGGCAACAACCCGGGTTGGCTGGCAACCTTCACCGGAGATCCGATTGCGGAACGGTTTCCGAGGCTGGAATGAGCAACGTCCCCCTGCCGAATCGGCCCATGCATTGGGTCAAGCTGTCCTTCGGTCTGATCATCGTTGTGGCCAGCTCAGCACTGGTTGCTGAACGCACCTGGGCGGACGATGCATCAGTCGCCCGCAAGGTGGCCAGGATCGAGCTGGCGAGAAGCATTCGATCGTTTGCTGCCAGCACGCTTGCCAATGGTCAATGTCTGGTGAAGGCCGGACGCCTTAGTCAGCGCCAGATCAACAAGGCCATGCCCATCGCCCTGCGCGAAATGGGGATCAGCCCCACTGTGCTGACCAATCCACAGGTGATCAAAGCCGCCGGAATGTTGCAGCCGGAACTCGATGACGACTGCGGGCTGACGTCGATGGATGCGGAAAAGGCACGCGAACTGGTAAACGACGAGCTGTAAGTCCCGGCTCGGGTCCAGTCGGAGACGCCTAAACAACCGACTTTTTTCTCCTCGAAAAAAAGAAGATCTCCATACGGTGCGCTTCTCTTTTTCTTTGATGGATGAATTCAGCGCGCGTTCTGGCGGCAACCCTGCTGATTCCTGCCTTGCAGGCACCGGCCAGTGCCAACGACCTGGCGACGCTGCCGTCGTCCGAATCCGTCCTGGTTCTGGAGCGAACCTCGCGCCAGCTCTCCCGCACAGGAGATCCGATCTGGAATCTTCGTCTTGAGAGCCCTGGCGAAACAACACTGCACTTCGAAGCGGTCACTGGTCGCGCCCATCGACAGAACGCTGATCGCCACGTTGCCGGCACTCGGGCCCCTCTCCCCGCCGGCCGATACAGCCTGGGCCCTGTGGAGCCCCTCGGCCCTCAGGATCCCAGTGAATTGGGTCCCGTCTGGATCGGTATTGAGCCTCTGTTCCGCACGGGACGGGGCCACCTCGGCATTCACCTCGACCCAAGCGCCAATCGCAATGCCAACAGCGGCACACTCGGATGCGTTGGCCTAATTCGCCGCAGCGACATGTTGAAACTGGCCGATCTGATTGAGCGCCGAAACGTTCAGGCACTGGTGGTGAACGATTGATGGTCTCTCGATGGGGACTGACCTGGGGTGGCTGGCTCGATAACAGGAGAGGCGAATGGTGGCTCCTGGCCCAGATGATCCTGATCGCCGCCCACCTCTTGCCACCATGGCCGGCTCCGGCGACCTGGGGACTGGCCATCTGGCCGCGACCTCTGTTTGGCCTCGGGAGCCTGATTGTGCTGGCTGGCTTTGCACTGGCCGGACAGGGATTTCTGGCTCTTGGCGCCAGCCTCTCGCCACTCCCTGCTCCACGCGACGACAACCGCCTAATCACCAACGGGGCCTACCAACGCTGTCGCCATCCGCTGTATCAGGCGGTGCTGGTCTGCTCACTTGGTGTGGTGATTGCCCTGGGGAGTGTTCTGCACCTGCTGCTGCTGATCGCTCTCACCATGGTTCTGCGCGGCAAGGCCAAACGCGAAGAGAAAGCCTTGCTGGCCAAGCATCCCGACTATGCCCAATACCGCCAGAGCGTCCCGGCCATCGTTCCAGGACTGCCTGGCCTTGACTGGCGTTCGCGATAAAAGCTGTGCCAGACCTCTTCGTGCTGAAATGTTGGAAATTTTCAAGATCTGATGACGTTGGGGGCTAGCGACCGCAAGGGAATCATCCTCGCTGGGGGTAGTGGCACCAGGCTTCATCCGATCACGCAAGCCGTCAGCAAACAGTTACTGCCGGTGTATGACAAGCCGATGATCTATTACCCACTCAGCACGCTGATGCTGGCGGG
>NZ_KI911558.1:1347216-1600799 GCF_000515235.1 Synechococcus sp. CC9616
ATTCGTGAGGTGTTAATCATCACAACCCCTCACGACAGGGATGTTTTTGAGCGTCTACTGGGAGATGGAAGCCGCTGGGGAATGACAATTCAATATGAAGTTCAACCAAGTCCTGACGGCTTGGCTCAAGCTTTTCTGATCGGTGCCCAGTTCTTATCAAACGCGCCAGCAGCCCTCGTCCTTGGAGACAACTTGTTTCATGGCCATGATCTCGTACCTCAACTTGTATCGAGCAATGCGCTTGCAAAAGGCGCCACAGTGTTTGCTTACCCAGTTAGCGATCCGGAAAGATATGGCGTTGTTGAGTTCGATGCCAACGGAAGAGTATTGAGTATCGAGGAAAAACCAAACAAGCCAAAAAGCCGCTATGCAGTTACAGGGTTGTACTTCTACGACGAAACAGTTGTGGAGAGAGCAAAAATGGTTAAGCCTTCGCCACGAGGAGAGCTTGAAATAACAGATCTCAATCGCATGTACCTAAAAGAAGAACTACTAAGGGTTGAGCTAATGGGTCGAGGAATGGCATGGCTAGATACAGGAACCTGCGATTCACTGAACGATGCAGGAAGTTACATCCGAACACTGGAACATCGACAGGGATTAAAAGTTGGCTGTCCGGAGGAAGTAGCATGGCGGCAAGGATGGATCAATGCTGAACAACTTGAAAGACTCGCTCAACCACTTAAGAAAAGCGGATATGGTTCATACTTGGTTCAATTATTAGAGGAAAGTGTGAGTGATCATGCAGCACTTCAAAGCAGTCTGGAGGTAGCCAGTGGACGCTGAACAACTCAAAACCCTTCAAGGTCATACGGTCGATGGGCCATTGCTAATCAAACCCAAAGTTTTCGGAGATGAGCGCGGATGGTTTTTCGAAAGCTGGAATCAAAAAAAATTCAACTCAGCTGCAGGAGAAAATGTAATCTTTTCACAAGATAATCACTCGAGATCTGTCCGTGGAGTACTTCGAGGTTTACATTATCAACTTGATCCAGAACCACAAGCCAAGCTTGTACGAGCAAGTTACGGTTCCATATTTGATGTTGCAGTCGACATCCGATCTGAATCAGAAACTTTTGGGAATTGGGTAGGAGCGGAACTAACATCTAGCAATCATCACCAACTCTGGATTCCAGAGGGATTCGCCCATGCCTTCCTTACCTTAAGCGAAGTAGCAGAAGTACAATATAAAGCCAGGGGTTTTTGGAACAAAGAATGCGAGAGAGCAATAAGATGGAACGACCCAAAGTTAAATATTGGGTGGCCACTAGAACGCCTTGAAGGTAAAGACGTAGCACTATCCGAGAAAGACGGCGAAGCGCCAATGCTCAAAGATGCGCAGTCAAGAGGAGACATTTTCAAATGAAGGTATTACTAACAGGAACAACCGGTCAACTTGGTACAGCCTTACAAAATTGTATTCCTCAAGGAATAGAAGTTCTCTGTATGAGCAGAACAGAACTGGATCTCCTGAATCCAGATCAATGCAGGCAAGCCATAGAGAAGCACAAACCAGATTGGGTTTTAAATGCTGGCGCTTACACAGCAGTTGATCAGGCTGAAAGCGAACCCAAGAAGGCAATGGCTATCAACGCAGGAGCGCCAGAGGCATTCGCCGAAGTCCTAGAAAAACAAGGTGGGAAATTACTTCAAATCAGCACCGACTTTGTCTTTGATGGGACTCAAAGCACTCCATACAAACCAGATCAGAAAAAAAAACCAATAGGCATGTACGGAAAAAGCAAAGCAGAGGGGGAGGATGCAATAATGTCGAAGTTAAATTGTAGTGATAGAGGAATTATCTTAAGGACAAGTTGGGTCCTAGGACCAGTGGGTAAAAACTTTGCCTTGACGATGCTGAAATTACATTCCAGCAAAGATGAAATAAGAGTCGTCGCTGATCAAATTGGATGTCCTACGAGTACACACACATTAGCAGAAGCATGTTGGCGAATAATTACAAACAATAAAAACACAAGACTGCCGTCAATCATGCATTGGAGTGATGCAGGTGCAGCGAGCTGGTACGACGTGGCTATAGCCATCGGTGAGCTGGGACAAGAATTAGAACTCATCGACCGATGTGCAAAAGTAAGACCTATCACAACAGAAGAGTACCCAACACCAGCAAAACGACCGAACTATTCACTGCTGGATTGCTATGAAACACGCAAAACATTAGAAATTGAAGGAATTCACTGGAGGGAAACTCTTAGAAAATGCCTAAAAGAGATCAAAACCAATCAACTCAACCATTAAAATCATGACAAAAGAGAACGAGCTACTCGGCAACAGGCAGCGAATACTGATCACTGGAGGCGCCGGATTTATTGGCAGTGCAGTGGTAAGAAGGCTCCTCAGCAGCACAAACGCAATAATCTTCAACATCGACAAGATGGGTTACGCTAGCGATTTGAAAAGTATTAACAAAACAATAAATCAGCTAGGCGGAGAGACAGGAAATAGACACCGATTACTAAAGGTTGACCTTGCAAATAAGGATGATGTGAAGAAAGCTTTAGAAGAATCAGACCCGGATCTAATCATGCATCTTGCAGCAGAAAGTCATGTAGATAGATCAATCGCAGGCCCAGAAGTATTCATCCAAAGCAATATAAACGGTACATACAATCTCCTAGAAGCAGCTCGCAATCACTACGAAACACTAAACAATCAGAGAAAGAATGATTTTCGATTTCATCATATAAGTACGGACGAAGTATTCGGATCACTAGGACCAGAAGGAAGCTTTTCGGAAACAACACCCTACGATCCACGAAGCCCCTACTCAGCAAGCAAAGCCGCAAGTGATCATCTTGTCAGAGCATGGCATCATACTTATGGGATGCCAGTTGTACTGACAAACTGCTCGAACAATTATGGTCCATGGCAATACCCAGAAAAACTAATCCCAGTTGTCATTCTAAAAGCAGCAAACGCAGAAAACATACCTCTTTATGGAGATGGAATGAACATAAGAGATTGGCTTTACGTAGAAGATCACGTCGATGCACTGCTTCTAGCTGCAAACGTAGGGAAAATCGGAGATAGCTACTGCATAGGAGGCTATGGAGAAAAAACAAACAAACAAGTTGTCAATAAAATCTGTGAAATAATGGATGAAATTAACCCTGGAAAAGAACCACATGCAAGATTAATCAAATCGGTCAAAGACCGTCCTGGGCATGACCGACGTTACGCAATTAATCCAGAAAAAATCCACAAAGAATTAGGCTGGAAAGCAAAGCATAATTTTGAGGAAGGCATAAGGGAAACAGTAAAATGGTATTATTCCAGAAGAGAGCACCTAAAGGTTGCGAAGTAAATGTCAAGTAGAGATACTGGACTAAAAAAAAATGGGATTACAATAACACAACAATTCACAAGAAAGAACATTGATTACATAGACAAAAATAACTTCATTGTCACTGGAAAAAACGCAAGTTTTAGATCTCTGAAAGGATACGCGAAAGGCATATACTTACTAAGAGTGATTATAAGCGACAAACAAAAGCCCGATTATAAATTGACAATCAAATTAGAGCCCGCCGGAAGCCTGATTCAAGAAGCAGTAACATTTACCGTAAAAACAAAAAGTGACGAGATGGCAAAGATTCCACTTGTACTAACAAAACGTTGTCGAGTGTGCGTCGAACTAGATGCTGATAAAGGATCAATAAAGGCAATCGTCTCGATCAACAGAACGGGAAAATCGGAGGCGAATCGATTAATGGAGAAAGTAGAAAGAAAGAGGACAAAATATTTGAACAATGCCGAAAGAGAAAGCCGAACGATACAAGAAAAGTTTCAATCATTTATGAACAGATGCAACCAAATAAGCGGAATAATTGAAAGCAAAAAAACAAAACAATCGAAAGATTTCAAAAACTATCTAGAATTCGTAGAACCATACACAAAAGACAGCAACGAAGAAATTGCTAATTGGCTCAAGACACATCAAGACGGGCCACTCATAAGTATTGTCATGCCCACATACAATACAAATCCCAAATATCTTAGAGAATGTATAGAAAGCGTAAAATCGCAGATATATCCATATTGGGAATTATGCATCTGCGATGACGATTCAACCAATGAAGACATCAAAGAGATACTGCGAACATATAGCCTTGAAGACAAACGCATAAAAGTATACTTCAGAAAACAAAATGGTCATATATGCAAGGCAACAAATGATGCTTTGAAATTAGCCAGCGGTGACTACATATCATTACTAGACCATGATGACAAGCTCACAATAGATGCATTGTATTACATAGCAAAAACTATACTTAAAACTCCAAACGCCGATTTAATTTATTCTGATGAAGACAAAATTAACGAGAACAACCAGAGATCATCACCACATTTCAAGCCTAGTTTCAATATTGATTTGTTGTTAGCATATAATTATATTTCACATTTAGGAACATATAGACGATCAATCGTAGAAAAAATACAAGGATTCCGTCCGGGGCTTGAGGGGAGTCAGGATCATGATCTTGCACTGAGATTTATACGTGAGATTAAACCAGAAAACATCATTCATATACCAAGAATTCTATATCACTGGAGAATGCATTCTGAATCAACTGCAGCAAGCCCAGATAGTAAAGACTACACAAGTGAACGCGGACTTAAAGCAATACAAGATTATCTTAAAATATCAAATAACAGGAATGAACAGCAGTGCACGGTGAGATGTGTCGCACCTAATCGTTTCAGAGTGAATTGGCCAGTAGAAAATGAAGTAAGAGTAGAGCTTATTATTCCAACAAGAGATAAAGCAGAAATCCTGGAAGTAGCAGTGAGATCGATAATAGAAAAAACAACTTACAGCAATTATTCAATTACTATCATGAACAATGGAAGCGAAGAAAAAAATACATATGAACTATTCAACGAATTAACAAATAAATATCCTGAAAAAATCAAAGTACTTGAATATAATAAGCCATTCAATTATTCAGCAATAAATAATTATGCAGCAGAGCAAAGTAAAGCAGAGATCATCGGACTGATCAATAATGACATTGAGGTCATTAATGGAGAATGGCTACACGAGATGGTATCTCACTGCCTAAGAAATGATGTTGGTTGCGTAGGTGCAAAATTATTATATTCAAACGAAACCATTCAACATGCAGGTGTATTTACTGGAGTACTTACGATCGCCGCACATGGACATCGAGACAGTCCACGAGAATCACCGGGCTATTTTGGAAGACTGGCCCATACACAACAATTAAGCGTAGTAACAGCAGCATGTTTATTAGTAAGGAGAACCATCTACAACGAAGTAGGAGGACTAAATGAATTAAATCTGTCAGTTGCCTTTAATGACGTAGATTTTTGCCTGCGCGTACACCAGCGTGGATATAGGAATATTTATACACCGTATGCAGAGCTATATCACTATGAATCCATCTCAAGAGGACATGAAGATACCAGAGTAAAAAAGAAAAGGTTTCAAAGTGAAATCGATTACATGATCAAACAATATGGCGACTCACAAGCAACTAAATTGCCAAATGACCCATTTTACAATCCAAACCTTACAGACTCAAACGAAAATTTTTCTGTGAATACAGACCCAATCAGTACCAAAATGGGGTTAGATGATCGATCAAAAAGAGAGGTCATTGCTAAATATTTTAATCCAATAAAAAATAAACCTTAACGTTCCACAATGATTCTATTATCAACTAGAGCAATCGACGTAATAAAAAGACGCCATTGAGCATAGAGACGGTCTAAAGTATTATGTTGTTTTTGAAGATCATTAAGCGAGCAAGACTCAAAAATACGATAAACAGAATCCGCAAATGAAAGTAGGGTATTCAATGAACTTTCAGGAGGAATTTGGCTGAGCAAAGAATCGGTGCGTTGCCTACGAAAGTCAGGTCGAACAAAGCTCGTAGCAGTAGTTCTAAGGGACTTTTGATCATCAGAGTCAGTATCAACCTGAAAAAGTTCTATACATGACTGAATAACAGAGGCGGGGTGATCAAGCAGATGATCGTAAGTAACACACAACCTGGGCATCATGCGACTGACACGCTCAGATTCCAATACTGAAGAGATCCATAGGCATATTGATTGATAAAGAGAAAGACCCTCTGACTTTTGCAATGAAAAAGCCACTTCAAGAGGCTGACGAATAATCAGAATGAAATCAACACCAACAAGACCAGACTGCATCCACGAGGAAAAACCATGTGAAAGAATACAAAGACGGGGATCCTTTAGAAGGGCATGATTGGATTTCGGAAAGACAAAAGACATTGAATCGTAATAGGAGAGACTCCACTGCCTACCCTCTGATGTGAAGTGCCAATTAGAAGAAAAACTAAATAACGATGACCAATGAAAACCCGAGCGAGACAAATATTGATCAGTCGTACCAACTAAATGTTCTGACTCCCAATACCCCAAAGGATTACTATCAGTAGCACCCAAAGGGTCTGTAGGAGCATCTAAACCTGCAAAGTTGAGCATACCTGTCAAGGCCGAGGTGCCACTTCGATGCATTCCCAACACGAGAGTAAGTCTCTTTGGGAAATGACAGCTGCTAAGACGAAGTTGAATAGAGAAAAAGGATCTAAAAGTATGCTCCAAAAACACTAAATCAGAATCAGACCAAACCTCATCTAGTGTATCGAGGCAGCCAAAATCACGAATTAATTGTAGTAGACCAACGGATGCTGCCGAAATAAAACGAGTAACATTCGCATTATCGTTAAGAGTAAAAGCGTTATACGCCTGAAGGAAAGACGATCTAATCGTCAGAATGAGAATCCTCACGGAGGGAGGTTGGCTTTTATATAAAGTGGCAGTATTTAATGAACTAAACAAATATCGTGGAGAGAATACAAGAAGAGACTCCGCCAAACTATGATTACGCTGATGTGCAGAAGCCGGCGGACATAATTTATTTGGGTCATAAAAATACAAAGACTGCCATTGCCCTCTGACAAAGTGATTAAGGAAAAACCGGACTGTTGTCGAATTCATTGGTTCGACTCGGAATCAAAAAGCCTGTTTTTAAAGACCAGGGACTGTAAATCCTGAAAATCACGCGTACATAGGTCCAAAAGCGTTTGAAGATGATCACATTGGACTCTAAGCTCACTAAGTCGAGCCTCAATAAGAGAACTGTGTCTAAGATCAATGTCATCTGATTTACCGTGACGCATATAATGTTTACATATATCGTTATCAGATAAATGATCAAGATCAGGTCGAGCAGCCCGATAAGCACTGAAAGGGAAGCAATGAACTAAGGATGAAAAAGAAGCAGATAGATCTTCGGCAACCGAATTGTAATGATTGCGAATTAGATCGGATACTGATTTAGTATCGTTGCTGAAGACGAAATGCGTTGCTAAATCATCATCTGAAAGCGCCGACAAATCAGGACGTAACTTACGACAAAGTTCAAAGTCAAGAAGCGAGCGAAGAGCATTCTGAAACTTTGATTCCAAAAAAAGTTCTTGATCGAACAGCCAAGTCTCACTATCTTCAACAGAAAGTCTGAAAAATCTCTCTTTCATTTGGGATAATAATGTATCAGTTTTTATCGGCAGATTACGCGGATAACGGAAGAAGATATTAGTTACATATGCCAACCAATGATGGCATCCATCCAGGATTTGGAGGGGATTGCCTTGATAAAGATATAAATTTAATCTGCGGAAATCTAAATTTCCAGCAAAAAATTCACAATCATTAAGAATAGAGCATAGTGTTAAACTTTCACAATCGTCCGATCCGACGAGAGCAAGATTTTCATTTGCGACACTCCATTCATCTGCTGTCCAAACACCATTAAAGCGTTGATCCGAGAATCGATGCCATACCACCGTTTCATGAACAACTGAAGTAAGCACTGCAGAAACAACGCGGACTGGCCATTCATGCGTGTTCACCGAGATCTGTCGTTGGACACTCTCTGTAAGGGAGGCATCGGCATCAACGATCAAACAAGGACCATCCGGAAGACGCGCCAGCACCTGCGGACATCCAATAAAGACATTAACCGGCGAATCCGTGGGCATACCAGGCTGGGATTGGCAACACCATAGACTGGCATGAGTCTCTAGAAGGTCATGCTTTGTTGGAATGCAGCTTTTCCAATCGACGCTTCTCTAGAACAACGGTTGGGGGAGCTTGGAATTGCGAAGGGAATTCACCAAAAAGAATGGCAGGTAGACGAAAAATCGATCTTTATCTATGCACCACCTGATCAAATCCTAAGTGACTGGAGAATTCACCAAGAAACACCACCGAGGGTAGAGGATATATCGAAGCGCTTTAACGAACATAGAAAAATGAATTCTAACTGTATCTTCATCGCTGAATGGAGGATACGTACTTTAGATAAGACAACAATTAGGCAAATCGTGCAAGGGCAAGAAGTTCAAAGTCGCGACGCCGAAATCTTTCCTATCGTACAACCTCTGGCTGGCTTAATAACCATCAAATTAATACAAGAACAACCAGATATACTTGAGAATTATCAAGACCTAGAATTAAAGGGTTTGACGCTTGGTGGTGGAGCAGACAGTAATTACCTAAAGAGGGTAGAAAACTCTATCTGCAGCGATCTTATCGCAGAAGATTGGTGGTTGGTAAATGCCCACAGAGAGTCAAGCTATGAAGAATCGACTCTCAACCTGGAAAGGATGCAACAAGTGCACCAGGAATACGAAAAAGCAAGAGATGACGTAGAAGCATTGGAATCTCTTCTTCATAAACAAAATAGTCTTACCAGACAGACCATTTCGAAACTCATAAAAAATAGTGAGCACAATGATTCCTAACAAGAAATGGCTCAACAAATTTAAGCAATGGCAAATAGGTGAGTGCGACGACGCCAACATAAGTTTACTACTTAAAAGATCAAAAAGACTTGGGATAGATAGCAAATTAATACAAGATTGTCTCGCTGAGATTAATCCGCTTATTAGCAAAGAATATCTAGATCCGGAGCTTTTACCAATCCAACTATTGATAAAACCAAACCAGTGGGACCCAGCTAAAAGTGGGATTAACTGGATGGCTTTGCAAAATCATCATAAATCTATAAAAATCAAACAACAGCTCATCGCAAGTGGGCTATTGAATGAAATTCTAGATGGTAAGCAACAATTATACGAAGACTTACCAGCAATTCCAATAAAAGCCTACCAGGATGGTTTAAAAAAAAGATGTCGACTGAGATGCAAGCAGAATAATTGGTCAATCTTTGAACACCTCGTGAACGAAGGCTGGAACGAATTCAAATGCAAAAAAGAAGTTGCGCTGGGTTTTGATCGATACAATTATCTGGAAAGACCGGCTCTAAACACAAAACGTTTTCTGGATCAAAGGCTGAAGCAACTGCTTGTTGTAGTAGGTGGAAACGAGGACAGAGCGCGAGAAATGTCATTGGGTGGAGGATGGAATTATTATCTCAACATCGAAGCAAACCCTCGTGGACTATATGATCTTAAATTACAATCCAAAAATTATGATTTAGTCAGTTTAGTAAGCTGTACCGACGAGCTTCGAGAGGACTCGAAACAAATCATAGCAGAAATAAATTGGGAACAACCAACAACATGCATGATCACAAGCGATGAGGCCCTGTGCTGGAATAAGAAGAAGTTCAAACTAAATAGTAATCGTCAAAATAAAGGCTACATAACACCATTTCGACTCTTAACACGATGTTGCGTGGGAGGACTAGTATCTGTAAAAGGAAATGTACTTTCGGAAATTACATTTAGAGAAACTTACAACTGTTTCCAGGCACTCGTGCTTGACATAGCATTTCATATATTCAATATGAAAAGAAAGGTTTACCAATGCCAAGAGGTGTTGCTTTTTCGGAGCTCACTTAACCCAACAGTGCCAGATCAAGGCTGGCCAATGGAAAGAATGAATTTAAACAAAAATCTACAACATGAATTCCTCGACATCGTGCAACTTCACTCTAGAAACTTAATAAGTGATCAGGGTTTTGTAGAAAAAAGCACTTCATACCCTGGATGCCACATCATTAAATATTACCCGCAAAAAAAACCAAGAATATCAATCATTATACCCTACAGAGACAATGTTGAGTTAACCAGAAAATGCTTAAACTCGATCAGGCAATACGCAAGTACATCTCTTGAATATGAAATTATTTTTGTAAATAACGGAAGCAAAGAGCCAGAAACCACTAACTGGGCCAACCAGCAGAAATCTCAGAAAAATATTAAAATCATAACAATTGATGAGCCTTTTAATTTTTCTCGCCTTAGCAATCTTGGCAGAAAAGAATGCCAGGGGGAATATCTACTATTTCTAAATAATGATATTGAATTCACCTCGGGGAACACATTGGATGAACTACTGCACCCATTCGGATATCACCAAACCTCTGCAGTTGGCAGTAGATTGCATTATCCAGATGGAAGCATTCAGCACAATGGTGTAATAATAGTAAAAGGAGAGAGACGGTGTGTCATTGAACCAGGAAAACATTTATCTGTCCCAAAGACGGTTGATAGTCTTACGCCATTAAATGTCCAAGAAGAGTTCTCAGCTGCATCTGCGGCATGCCTAATGGTAAAAGCTAATGACTTTGATGCCGTAGGGGGATTTGATGAATCTCTAGCCGTCGTTTTTAATGATGTTGATCTGTGCCTCAAACTCCGACAAAGAGGAGGGGTCGTGGTCGTAACGCCCTATCCAAGGATCATTCACCATGAGTCGGTGAGCCGGGGGAAAGATATCGAAGGGGTGGCCTATGCCAGACATCAAAAAGAATCAGGTTATCTAAGAAGAAAACATCAAAATTTATTTATTCATGGCGATGAACTCAGTAGTCGTTACCTTGAGCCGCATTCCACAAGATATGAACCCAAACAGATTGAAAAAAAACCGTTACGACCTGCAAGAGCAAACATCATTGATTCATGGAGGAGAGCTGGGGAGCTTGACATGAGAAAACCAATTTTATTCTTTGCTCAATATGAACAAAATATCAATCATGAGATACGTGCTGATATCATTCAACTACTAAAAGAGTATCGAAAATACTGCAACATCGTTGTAATTGCATCAACACCGTCTTTTATTCATAAAAAGAGAACCTTAAAGTCGCTTCAACGTGTAAGCGATATTCTTATTATAAGAGAAAACGAAGGTTATGATTTTGGAGGATGGATGACAGGGTTATCATTCTGCCGCACGGATGTCATCAGATCTCAGGAAATAATTTTAACTAACGACAGCTTTTGGGGACCAATCACACCCCTCAAAGAGTTATTTGAGCGCATCAATGGGTCTTCAGCTGACATGATTGCATTAACAGATGATCTGATGTACTACCCACATCTCACCTCGCCATTCACTGTATACCGAAAAAATGTAATAGACAGTCAAATATTTTTGGAAATATGGGACAACATACAGGTCTGGGAGCAAAAGCGCGATATTGTCAAACAATATGAGGTTGGCATCTCGGTAAAACTGAAAAGCGTAGGTTTTAAATTAAAAAGTCTTTACAGTCATCATGCAAATGGAAATTTATTTCATACAGAGTGGCGGCAGTTAATTGAAGATCAAAGATTTCCCTTCATAAAAGTCAGTCTACTTCGAGATAATCCCTCTAATCAAAATATTGATTGCTGGGAAGAGATCATCAAAATAAGAAATCCGAAGTTGTCAAAGATGATCTCTAAGCAACTTGCATTATGGAAGCAACAGTAACCACCACAATAATATTGTCATGACAACAAAGTTCTGGTTCTCGCCATTCAAATTATCAAACGCATTCCAAGATCATCTTGATTCCTATGGAATAAAGATGAGAGCTAATAAGAACAAAAGTCCAGTGACTGGTGATATATTGATCTACCCAGAACTTTATCGTTTCACTTCATTCCCGGAAATTCGTCATTATACAAATCAAAATATTGATGAAATCCTAAGTAAATATCAGTCAATATTGGAACTTCAGGATAGTCATTCAAGCTATTCGCAATCCGGCATTCTGCAAGAACTATCAAGAAAACAAGAGCCTAACCAAAGCTCAGAAAAAGTTTTATACAATCAATATGTTAATGCCCCAAGCCCAATTAACTTTTTGGTTTGTAGGCTTATTTTCAAAAATTACCAGAGTCTCCTTGATATATATTCCAGAGTTGAAGCCAAAGCAACGAACAGATCCCATTTCATGGAGTATTTTGAAGGAACTTATCAGAATGCTTTGTCTGCTGTATCGGGGCAAGATCTGCTGAACGATTGGTGGGATCTACAGCGCATTATTCATCCAGACTCAAAGTTGAGTTGTCCCAATCATGATTTACTCTCAGTATCAGTTCAACGAATGATTACCATCAAGGCGATATCTGAGTTAAACAATTTACTTAAAGAGAAGATTCTTTTAATGATTAAACACCAGACAAGAGGCTCCTAGATGATGAATAGTCATACAAATGAAATCATCGAAGACATCTCACTTTATCAATCACTGATCAAGAAAAGACAATTTAATATGGCTTGGGAATTGCTCTCCAAAATCCATGGAGTAAAAAATTTAAGCGAGGAACTTGCTGATTTTTTTGCATTAGAGAATGAGGTATTGCAACATAATGGAGTCAACTTTAAAAATTTAGAGTACCAAAATAAGCTGATCACCAAAAAAGCCTCTGATCACTCTGGTATCAAACAAGTGAGGATAGATCATGAGCATGATTGGTACTTTAATGACGAGGTTGCTCAATGCATACTGAAGTCGTGGAGAAAAATAAGCCCTCAATTGCTACCGTCATCAATTCATCGTCTTCTGGTCATTGGCAATAATCTTGACATGTCTACTGGTGTATTCAGGCCAATTTCCCATGTCCTTAATTTCCTTTATCATCATGGCGGCTTCAACTTAAGTACAATACAATTTAATAATGATATAAGTAAATCTGAGATAACAAAAAACCTTGAGGCCTTCGATCTCATCATCATCAATGGTATTCAGCAAGTGTGTCATGTCAAAGAACTAACAGTCTGGCTTGAAGACAATTCGACTAATATTCCAGTTTACGGATATGTTCATGAAACCAAGTGGATCTTTGATCAGCTTAATCAAACAGAAATTCAAAGGCTCAAAACTTTCATCCAGCATTCACACATTTTGCTTTGCAGCAAAGATCAAGTAAGTGATATCAGTAATCTTTCCAAAGCACCATCAATGACAGTCGTCCACAATCCAACACTCTGCGAAACGTTAAAAAAGAACCATAAAGTAACAAATTTAAGAAACCCATCAAGACTTAATCATTCGACTCAAACAACAACAGTAATAATGGTAGGTAGCATTATCAAGAGAAAAGGGTATGAATTTTTTTCAGAATGTGCTCACACAGCAAATCGCAATGGCAATTATATATTTCAGTGGGTAGGAAAGCATCGAGATGCTTCAATTCGATTAGACCCCGAGATTGACTATCCAGGTGAGGTTGCCAGTAAAGAAGTAGAGATGTATTTAAGAAACAGCAACATATTCTTTTTGTCCTCAATTGATGATACTTTCCCCCTCGTAGTTGTTGAAGCCTACATTAATGGCTGCAAACTGTTGCTTCCTAAAACAACAGGCATTGCCAAATACTTCAAAAATCTAAGTGGTGTCATTATCTACGACCGACATGATGCTGACCATATCGCAATACGTCTCAAAGAATTACAGGAATATCCAACGCCAACCACTAATGATCAAGAATTAATCAGTAAGAACTTTGGATTGAGTACATATCTTGAACGTTTCTTCAAAGCAATCAATCAGAGTATATATGAAGCACACACGCAATCACTAAGTAAACTATATGAATCACAAAAAAGACAGAAAATTACAATATTTCTCCATCTATATCATACTGATTTAGTGTTTGAGCTATCCCGAGAGTTAGAGGCGATTGTAAACCATGAATGCACACTAATTGTAACGCTGCCAACCAGTAAATCAACACCTGGATCCATCCAATGGCTTGAATCTATTTTTATCAAACGTTTTAACAAAGTTTTTGTCATTCCATGTGATAACCGTGGACTAGATATTTATCCTTTCTTTAAATCGATTGAATTCCTAGTAAAACATCAACCCGAAGCACTAGAACACGACCATTTAATTCTTAAAATTCATTCAAAGAGATCATTCACTTCGTCAGGCATAATTAAAGGAAATCGCTGGAGGAGAGGATTACTAAAGGGATTACTAGGAACGCGCGAGAATTGTTCAAAATTGATTAGTTTTATTGAAAGTAATGATTCCATAGGCTTAGCGGCACCAGAACAATTTTTAATGGATAAAAGTCTAAGAGATCTACAAGAGTCAAACAACAAATTTTCAATCGATCAGCTTATCGAGTGTTATGGGATATCGCAGGGAGAGGGCACAAAAAAATTTATTCGCGGCACAATGTTTTGGACAAAAAGCTCACTTTTGATTCAACCGCTAACACGCCACAAGCTGCCAAGCAGGGAAGAGTTTCCACCTGGTTATTCCTCTGATGGAACACTTGCCCATGCTTTTGAGAGGATATTAAGCTATATACCGCTGGATCAGAATTCATTCTTGCCTATTCCCAAAAAAGCTCCCTACCAGTATTTAACAGTTGAGATGCTAAATAATAAGGAGATCGGTAAGTCTCTTTCTATTTATTCTGAACCATTCGTTTTTCCAGATATAGCGATAAGCGATGCTAGCAAGGTTAGCTTATGCACTAATTTTGAGTACTTATCAAAAGACTCCAAAAAACTTTTCGACTACGGTCTCTTGGTTGACGAATGTAGCTTTAAAGAGGAAGAAAATGCGCTTGAAATGTGCAAAGTAGTCATTGCAATTGATGCTCTCAAAAGCCTACGTTCTCCAAGTATATATTATCTGAATGATTCTACAATCCAGAAAACCAATAAGAGTTATACTCTTAAAAACCTGTCGCGCGATGCAATTATTGATATTCTATCGGCGCATCTTGGTTGTATAAACAGGCGAGGCTAGATTTAATTCAACACTTAATGGGCTTTTACAAGCTTCCACTCGCTGGAAGAAAGCTCAAGAAGAATTCGTCTATTAATTTGCAAGTCAATTAATTCGTTCTTTAAATCATCCGAAGCTGCACAGTAAATACTGTCGCGTTTTAACTTCCTGGTAAATATCCTTTTTAGCATATCCAAGTATTTTGAACAGTCTGGGTCAGACATCCAAGCTTGAACAACCGCAGACTCATAGTCTTTTCTGGATAAGTTTTCGGACAAACGCATTTCCTCAAGCTCACGAAACTTTTTCTGTCGAGAAGTCTCTTGAAGACTTTTTTGAAGGTTAATCGAGATACGCTCATGAGAAAGATTGTTTGTGTGGGCTAGTTGACCAAGCGCTATTACTAGATCATGCTGATTTTTATGTCTCTGAAGTTGCATTTCGCGACCGCATAAAAATGCAAAATCGTCCTCTTTGTCTGAAAACAAGATCTCTGGCTTAACAGCAAATTTTTCAAATAATTGCTCAAAATATTGTCTATCAATCTGTGTGCTTTGCTGAGATTCCTCAGAAGGTGAAGATCTAAAAGCGATCTAAGGATTTGAATCATTGTTTTTTAATAACAAACTACTGTTTTCTGACGGCAGCCAAGATAAAACCACCAACAGCCCAACCAACAATAACAATACCAATCGAGGCTAAGAAGAACTGCCAACGCCAGTTCATATCTTCTGATGTTGCAAGTTGTGGCTTGCTGAGCATCACAATGAATTTCGCCTGCCTTTGGCTTTCTCGACGGCTATTGTCAACCGCAAGGCGCGCTGCTTCCAAAGCAGTGGTCGCAAATTCAACATCTGCCTTGAGTGATTCAGACTGGGACGTCAGTTTATTGAGATCTCGACCATTAGGACCGACTGCTTTTTGTCTCTCTTCTCGGATTTGACGCTCCAACTCCTGGACTTGGTCTGCAACGTAAGCGACTTCAGGAGATGCTGGGTCGACATAGCGACGTTTCAATGTTGCCAACTCAACTTTCAGATCAACAAGATTTGATTCAAGTTGAGCAATAAAAGACGATGTTGTTTGTTGCTCAACCTCAGGACTTAGTTGTCCATACTTATCCTGAAAATTTTGTAACTTTTGCTTAGCTTTTTGCAATTCATCTTTAGAGATTTCAAGCTCTTTCTGAGCAAATGCCTGCTGATCAGCACTGATTGACTGATTGACTTCATTGACAAATTTTTGGGCTTGCCTCAAAAGTGCTTGGTTGAGTTCAAAGGCTTGTTGAGGTTGAAACCCATAGGTTTTTAGAACAACAGAACCAACGAGTGGTTGTGGTTGAACACTCACTTGCCTCCTGAAAAATTCAACTTGCTGATTAGAAGAACTTTTCGCAGGCAAGCCTGCCCACACATCAGGCCGTTGGGGAGCGTAAATCGCCTCTAGTAGTTGAGGTTCCGGGTAGAGCTTGTTTTTGACATCGGGCGAGGCCAGATAGACTTTGAGATATTGGCCATCAAGCAGAGAACTAATGGCTTGTGGAACAGCAGCTGTAGCTCCTAAAATTGTATTTGCCGTGTTGTTCATCGGCGTCGGTTGTTGAATCACAAATTGCGACACCGATGTGTAACGACTTCGCCCAATACTGAAAGAATAGAAAGCCGCTAAGCCTATAAATCCAAGAACCACCGTTCTTGGAGACAAGATTGCTTTAGCGACTCGAGAAAGACGCTGTTTCCAGGTGTTTTCTAATTGAAGATTGGGCTCGGCAGCTTGCATCAATGTTTTTGGAAAGATCGCCGTAGAAGGCAACGGCTGCTCTTGTGTCGACCGAGGTTTCGGGGATTCAGAAAAGGTCTCCTCGGGTGGAAGAGATTTAGTCATCGCTGCTCACAAGCAACATGGACTCGTTGACCCGGTACAAGATAAGCGCAAAACTAGCACAAGATAAGGAGCAAATCAGCAAATAATTGAACGAGATAGAAGGAATAGGATAAGAATCGTTGATTGCAAACCGAAACAGTTCTACTCCATGAAGTATTGGATTCCATGTAATCAAGGGTCGAGCCTCAGGAGCAAGCTCGAACGTGGCAAAAAACATACCAGACGTCCATATAATTAAGCGCTGCAATACACGTTTAACAATCTTCTTCACAGCCGGAACAAACTGACCCAGGAAAGTAATGCATATTCCAAAGCCAACGGCCATAATGACAGTTAGTAAGTAAGCACTAATTGCTAATCCTGGGCGGTCAAATTGAAATGTCCAGGTGAAACACCAGCCAAGTATTAATGTAATTAAAGACAACGTGGCCAAGGCTCTTACATCATTCACAGCAGATGCCAATAAAATATCGAGAGGCCTGACCCGAGAGTAAAAAAGAGGTGCTTTTAACTTCAATCCGTTGATTGATTTAAGTGCTACATTTCGGAAAAGGAAAACGATTGCAATGCCTGTCACCAAGAAGGTAATAGGATCGAAATAAAGTTCCGAGCTAATAGTCGTTATATCTGTTGAGATAAGTGGGGTCGAACCACTGACGGCAAGTCTTAGTCCTACCCTGATGAATACGAAGAGAAGTAGAAGTTGTAAAGGCTGCACCAAAGCTTCCCAAGCACCAAAAGGACTATCGGACGCGTTTCGATCTCTCTCATAAACAGACACTGCCAGTATCACAGCAAGCTGTGATCGCATCTTTGAAATCAATAGGATTAAAAAGTTAAACATAATTACTCAAATAATCTCAAGCAATTCAGACTGATTGTCCTCATTGGAAAGATCCCTTGAGAACAGACTTTCATCGACGATATCACTTTCCTCAACAGAATCACCCTGGCTACTGGAGGCCTTCATCCAATCAAAGCATTCATCCAAACTTCCTTCAAATATTTGCTGTCCAGACGCGTCAATTGCAAGACCTTGATCGCAAAAATCTTTAAGAAATTTTTTATTCCCGCTTGTTGTGATTAAGGTATGATTTTCAATCCGAGCCTCAAACACAGTTCGCAAGTATTTGATCACTTGATCATTTTCGCTGCCCATCAGGAATTGAGCCGAAGGGACCAGGAAAACATCAAATGAAAAAGCCAAAGCCGTCATGAGAAAAAATAATTTCTGATCCCTGGACCTGAGATCTTTCAGGCGTTCACGAGGAGACAAACCAGCTGCATCCAAAAAAGTTTTTAAAAACTTTTCTATATTTAATGGAACAACACGATCTTGGTACAGCGAGCTTAAAAACAGCATATTTTGACGAAGCGTCAGCTTTCCATCCAGTCCACCTTTCAAGCCAAGGGGCCAACTGACCAAACCCTGATGAGAAATACGGCCTGACGCAGGCTGAACCAAGCCATAAATACTGCCAAGTAGTTCATCGCGTATTCGTCGGTTCCCGCAAAGAATCGCTCTCTTTTCACCTTCGCGAAACGAAAACGATATTGGAATGGTATTAATTGTTTTTTCCTTGCGACTAAACTTGAGGACTAAATCCTCGAGCCTGAGGGTCACAGCATGATTTGCGGCGACATTCAAGGAATTGAAGAAGTGTAGTTACAAGATCTTACCATCAAATCCTTGTTGGACTGTCTATCACGCCGGAATCGTCACGACGCGAATCAACTGTTGATCTTATATGGCTATGTTTCATAGCCTTTGCATCACAGCTTTTCGCAGTCGTTTTTGACACCTCTGCTCAAGCCTGGCGAACACAAGGTCCAAAGACTTTCTGCCAATCGAAAGCAATACAGCGTCCGGAAATACTAAGAATGATTGACGACTTGCCAACGCCAATGTTGCGCTGGCGCTCGCTCTGATCAAAGCGTCAAAGGGCGTGAGCTTTGCTCTGCATTCAAAGACGACGGCTTTCTGGATAGCAGCAAGGCCATGGATTTCACAACGCTCAAAATCAATCTGAAGTTCCTGCCCGTTCCAGACCGCCACAAAAACAACCTCAGGTTGAACATTGAAAGTCAGAATCCTGTAGGGACTGGATTGGTAACGAAAGCGATGTCCGGGCAAAGACGTCAGTTTCTTGCGATCCAGCAGAGCCTCCATGGTGAGCTGTGGATCCGACAGCAGCTCAACCAGCGTTTGCCGTTTGGCTGCGCGAATTGGAACCTCGCAGACATGGGTACCCGCACAGCGCAGCGTCATGCTGCTCTCTCAGTGGCGGGATTAAGGCCAGAGGCTTCCTTGAGCAGATCCTGTGCCTCACAGACCGGAAAACGATTGATCGCCTTGAGAGCAAGGCGGGCATTGGCTCGCAGCTGCTCGCTGATGGCCTCGCAGAACGGCACCTGAGCGAGAAGATCCACGGTGCGACGCATGATCCGAACCACATCGCCTTCATCCAGTGATGTGTTGGCAATCAGGTCGCTCCAGGCAGTCCCTCTGGCCCAGGCCTCCACCAGACCCATCAGTTCTGGTTCCCACCAGGCCGGGACCACAACGTTTAAACGCTCCTGGGTGCGCAACAGCTCGCGACGGACACCGGATAGATCATGCAAAGCCTCCTCAGCAGCGGGTGGCGGTGGAAAACCGCTCCAGAGATCAGGCCGATTCACCTCCGTGCTGATCGCTTCAAACACAGCCGCGAGATCAGCCGGGTGCAGCTCATCGAGATGACCGCTCATCAGCGCCAACCCAAGCCACAGCTCGTTATCGCCGCGCAGCGCAGCGACTGTGCGACCGATTTCCGTCGGTTCGAGCTCAACCAAGCAGCCAAACTGCTGAAGAATCTCAAGCAGGGATAAAAAGGTCTCCCAATGTCTGTTGGCGCGGTGATGCAGAAGTCGCTGCCGCTCCTCGATTTCCTCCTCGAGCTCCTCCATTCGCCGGCGGTGTTTCTTGAGCTGTTTGCGATCCCCCCAGCCATGGGCGGGATGCTGCTCTTGCTCTTGCTCAAGGGTCTGCACAAGCCTGGACTGGGTGAGCACCTCACCGGCCAGGTCGTATTGCGGAGTTGTCATGTCGTGACGCCCGGCCATGTGCGCTACCGCCAGCGCCAGACCACCACTTTGTTGATCCCCATGACGCAGCTCTCCGGCCCGCTGGAGATCGGGCGCCTCCACGTTGTCCACCTGCAGACAGCTGAGCTCGGCGTGGAGGCTGACCACGGATTGGCAGGGAACCAGAAGCCAGAGGTTGTCATCCGTCAGGCAAAGCAGAAGCGGGAACTGGCCAGGACCGTCCACTTTCTCCACGATCACGGCGGGAGTGACCCGTCCCCGCAACTGAGGCGACTTGAGGCTCACCAGGGTTCCTGAGCTTGCAAACTGCAGCGCCAGCGTCAGCTCATTGGCCAGGGTTTCCTCGGCCTGCTGCTGCAGGATTCGCAATAGTCGCCGCTCCTCCCGCAGCCTTCCGCGCAGTTTCTCGTAGTCCTCAAAGTCCTCCCAGGGCACATCGCCAGCCACCCCTTCCAGCTGCCCGAGTTGCAGCCGCAACTGCGACAAGGTTGTTTCTTCCTCCACCAGATCCAGGCTGGCCAGATAGCGACCGAAGCTTCGTTCCACCAGCTCCCGTGCCTTGTCGAGATCGTGACGCTGCAGCAGATTCAGCACCATGCCGTAGCTGGGCGTGAACTGACTGACCAGAGGATCAGCCGGACTGGTGGCAAGCTGTCCGGCCTCCCTAACGCCTTCAAAGCGGCTCTGCACCGTCACGACGTAGCCGCGTGAATCGAGGCCACGACGCCCAGCCCGGCCTGCCATCTGCAGAAACTCGCTGCCCATCAGAGGCCGGTGGCCCCGCTCGGTGCGCTTGGAGAGCGCAGCGATCACCGTGCTTCGGGCCGGCATGTTGATTCCGGCAGCGAGGGTTTCGGTGGCGAACACCACCTTCACGAGGCCCTGTTGGAACAACTCCTCAATTAGTTCCTTCCAGGCCGGCAGCACCCCGGCATGGTGGGCGGCAATTCCCCTCAGCAGAGCATCCGCATGGATGCCATCGCGCACCGCTTCCGGATTTGCCTCGCTGTACGACGTGAAGCGATCGCGGATACGCGCCTGTTCCTTGGGGCTAACCAGGCACTGAGCTCCGAGATCCCTGACGGCCTTGTCGCAGCCGCGACGGCTGAAGATGAAATAGATCGCCGGAAGCATGGATCGCTCAGCCATCTGAGCCACCACGAAACTGATTGGTGGTGGCTCGGGCTGAGGGGGTTTGGGAGAGCGTCCCTTGCGTTTGCTTCCCTTGGGCGCTCGCCAGACCTTGCAGTTGGGATGGAGTCCTGTGCCTTGCTCATTCAGCAGGGGATGCAGCCCCTTGGCGCTGCAAAAACTGAACTGGAGCGGCACCGGTCGGTGATCGCTGAGCACCAGCTCTGTGGGGCCGTGGACCTTTTCGATCCAGTCGGTGAGTTGCCCGGCGTTGGCCACCGTGGCCGATAGGGCCACCAGCTGAACTGGAGGCGGACAGTGAATGATCGATTCCTCCCAGACCGTTCCCCGCTGGGAATCATTCATGTAATGGCACTCATCGAGAACAACAGCCTCAACATCCGCCAAGGGGTCGTCATGCTTATTTGCCTCCGCATAGAGCATGTTTCGGAAGATCTCCGTCGTCATCACAACGATTGACGCCTCGCGGTTCACGCTGAGATCGCCGGTCATCAGACCGACGTTGTGATCACCAAACTGTTCGCGAAAATCCCTCAGCTTCTGGTTGGAGAGAGCCTTAAGAGGGGTGGTGTAGAAGACCTTCTGGCCATGGGAAAGGGCCCGATGAATCGCGTATTCGCCCACAAGAGTTTTGCCAGAACCGGTCGGGGCACTGACAACAACAGAGTGCCCCTGATTCAGGGCATCGATCGCTTCCAGCTGGAAGTCATCCAGGGGAAACGCAAAAACCTTGGAAGGGTCGAGTGGTGCTGACCCGTCGGCGCCTGGTTCAGTCATCGCCGGCGGCGCCTTGGATCCATCATTGGATCCTACGAAGGCAGGATCCGCTGATTTCCCTAGCGGTCAGCTCCCCAAGACGCTAGAAATGAACAACTTTATGAAGTTTCATGACAACCCTTGATCTCCTCACGATCATCCTTTCCTTCAGCCTGGCTTGCAGTGGGTTGTGGCTCTACAAGCTGATCGTCGGCGAATCCCAGAACAGCTGACGTCGCGGATAACGCCTTTCCCTGCCGAACCGATGGATGTCTCGAATGGGCTTTGAGAGCAAGGGTGTTCCGTCACCGCTGACGAGACTTGATTTCTTTGAACAGATATAAGCATTCCCATCGCTGCAATCAGGGATGCGAAGTCATCCTGAGGGAGAGTCCATTCAATCGACATGCAGCTCTATCTGGCCGACATTCAATTTGATGACATCGATATGCAGAAGGCGGCCTATGCCCAGTTCATTGAACTCTGGGAAAGCGGAGCCATGGCCAAGGAAGACAAGTTCGAAGGCTTCGAAATGCTGTTCAGAGTGCATGCACCCGGAGAGGGACGCGTTGTGGTCCTCTGCCGTGCCGAGAGTGACAAACAACTCTTTGCCCATTTCGCTCCCTGGCGTGCACAGTTCGGCATGGTGGTTGAGTTCACACCGGTGATCAGTTGTCAAAACGTTGTCGACTATCACAAGGATCTCTTCGCCAAGCTCGGCGGCTAAATCACCGACCTGAGAGATCTGATTCGGGATCCGACTGTCGCCAGCCCGCAGCCAAAGCGCTGCCGATCATGCAGTGAATCACCGCCGAGATGGCACCCGGCAAAGCCGTGAGCGGGCTGGCAAATCCTCCACTTCTGGCCAGCACCACGGCAAGGCCTGAATTCTGCATACCGACTTCAATGCTGATGGTTCGTCTAACCGCTTCCTGCTGCTTGAACAGCTTGGGCAGCAGATAACCGAGCAGGAACCCTCCACAGTGCAGCAGCAGACAGGCCAGCAAAAGCTGCGGACCCTGCTTCAGGAGCTCCGCGCGCTGGCTTCCGACGATGCTCGCGACAATCAAAACGATCATCCCAACCGCCAGTGGAGGCATCACAGGTTCGACGCGGCGCGCCACCCCAGGACATCCCTGCTTGAGCAGCACGCCAAGCGCAACCGGCAGCAGCACAACCTGCATCACTTTTAGGAACAAGGCCCAACCATCCACCGGTACGTACTGGCTGGCCAGCAGCTCGGTTAGCCGCGGGGTCATCACCACAGCCGCAGCTGTGCTAACGGTGGTCATCACAACGGAGAGCGCGACGTCAGCGCGGGCAATCAGGGCCACAACGTTGCTGGCGGTCCCTCCAGGACAACAGCCCACCAAAATCAGACCCACCGCCAGTGGTGGAGAAAGCTGCAGCAGCAAGGCCAGGGTCGCCGCTAGTCCGGGCATCACGATGAACTGTGCCATCGAACCCAGCAGAACCGCCCGCGGCCGCTGACCAACCCGAACAAAGTCCTGCGGTGCCAAACCCAGCCCCATTCCCAGCATGATCACCCCCAGCCCGAGGGTGATCAGGGGACCGCGAAACCAGGTGAACAAGGGTGGATAGAGCAGGGCCAGGACCGCTCCGAGCAACGTCCAGAGCGGGAACCACAGCGTGAAACGCTCCAGCGACATGGGCTCCCTCCGTGATCGACTCCGCCATCCTCCGCCGAGGCAGCGCGCAGACTGATCCGATGAGCCCAGTCGACCCGGCCCGACGTCGCCGCCTCCGCACCTGGAGCCCAGGCCAGGAGCGGTGGCAGCTTTGCAGTGCGAACGGACCGGGCACACCACTGTTGGATCTGGCCAGCAATGACTATCTAGGCCTCAGTCGTCATCCTGATCTGGTGGCCGCAGCAACAACGGCCCTGCAGCAGGAGGGAGTGGGCGCAGGGGGGTCACGGCTTGTGACGGGCAGCCGCCCCAGCCATGACGAACTGGAGCAGGCCCTGGCCCGATGGCTGAATCGTGAGCGGGTGCTGCTGTTTCCAAGCGGTTTCCAAGCCAACATCGCTGCCGTCAGTGCCCTTGCCAATCGACGCAGCACGGTGCTGGCCGATCGCCTGATTCACCACTCGCTCCTCGTGGGCGTTCAGGCCAGCGGCGCGCGATTGCAACGCTTCGCTCACAACGATCTTGCCGATCTCGAGCGACGCCTGGCTTCTTGCAACAACAATGAGCCGCCGTTGGTGATCAGCGAAAGCCTGTTCAGCATGGAAGGGACAAGCCCGGATCTGGCAGTGCTTGCTCGCCTCTGTGCTGCCTACGGTGCGCGATTACTGATCGATGAGGCCCATGCCCTGGGAGTCCTGGGGAGCGGAGGAAGAGGTCTCTGTCACGGTCTCAGCCATCCAGTGCATCTGATCAGCGGCACCTTCGGCAAAGCCTTTGGCAGCGGTGGCGCCTTTTTGGCCGGTGATGCCGCCATGGGGGAACGCCTGCTGCAGACCTGTGGGGCTTTTCGCTATACAACAGCTATGGCTCCACCGCTTGTGGCAGGAGCACTGGCAGCGCTGAAGCAAATCAAGGCGCATCCCAACTGGTGTGATCAACTTCGGAATAGAGCATCCTGCTGGCGCGATGCTCTGACACAGAGAGGTTGGAACAGACCAGCAGGCAAGGGTCCGATCCTTCCATTGATCGTGGGGGCCGATGAGGACGCGCTGCGGTTCCAGCAAACACTGGAAGAGGCAGGGCTTCTCTGCGTCGCCATCAGACCACCCACGGTGCCGGAGGGGCGGGCCAGGCTGCGCGTCGTGCTTCGCCGCGATCTGCCGGACAACACTCTGGAGAGATTTCTGAGCACTCTCTCCCGTCCATGAAGCAGGTGATCGCGATGCATGGATGGGCGGGAGACAACAGTTGCTGGACGCTTTGGAGCCGCCAATTTGAGCAGCGGGGATGGCATTGGTTCAGTGGGGAACGCGGCTATGGCAACCGATCACCCCAGAGCTCCGAGTGGGTGGATGGTTCAACGCGCAGGCTGGTGATCTGCCACTCGCTCGGCTTCCACCTGCTGCCAGCCTCCGTCCTGTCGGTCGCCACCGATCTTGTGCTGCTGGGTGGATTTGCTTCTTTCGTTCCCAGAGAAGTTGATGGCCGAGGCCTGAGAACCGCTCTGAGGGGGATGGCCAAGGCGCTGGGCACCCAGCAGGAGAGAACGATGCTTCAACGCTTCCTAGAACGGGCAGCTGCCCCATTGCCGCTGTCGGCCCTGCCTCCGAATGCATTACTTCGGGGGATCAGTGAAACCGGCCGGCAGCGCCTGCAGGACGACTTGGACTTGCTGGCAAAACTGACCGCCTTGCCACCAGGCTTCCCCGATCAGGCTGACTGTCTGGTTGTTCAGGGCGGGCTTGATCAGATTGTTCCTCCCGAAACTCAAAAGCTGCTGATCCAGTCCCTCAACGGTCGATTGAAAAAGAAGCCCACTGAGATGCTGCAGCCCAACAGCGGCCACGCGCTGCTGACGGCTGATGCATTGCAACGGGTGCTGGGCTGGCTGGAAAGACCATGACGGAGGCCTGGAGACAACAGGTCCTCCCGCGATTTGACGGGGCCGCCAGCCACTACGACGGTGAAGCCAATCTGCAGCGTGTGATCGCCGAACGGTTGGCAAGCCTTTGCATGCAACAGCCGATTCCAGCAGGACTCTGGGTTGACCTGGGAAGCGGCACGGGGCTGCTGGCCGATGCACTGGAGCGGCAGTGTCCGGGTCAGCAGGTGCTGCGACTCGATGGCAGTCAGGCCATGCTCTCCCAGCAAGGACAACAACCATCCGTCCTGGCGTTCGATCTCAACAACCCGCTGCCGCACTGGCCTGCGCCTCCCACGCTGCTGGCGTCGAGCTTTGTGCTGCACTGGCTGAATTGCCCTGCGAAGACCCTGCAGCACTGGCTCAACTGCCTTGCCGTTGATGGATGGATGGCTCTGAGCGTTCCGATTGAGGGCAGTTTTCCGCAATGGCATCAAGCTGCAGCACGCGCCGGTGCTGCCTGCACGGCCATGCCGCTGCCGGATCGAGACAACCTGCTCGCAGGCTTGCAACCATCGGCCATTCAGCACTGCACTGTGCTGAATGTCACCCAACGGGCTGAGCATGCCGTTCGCCTCCTGAAACCCATGACGGCGACAGGCGCTGACTCCACCCCCGCTCAACGGCTGAGCACGGCATCCTGGCGCCGGCTTTTCCACGCCTGGCCGCAGGATGAAGGCTCAGACCATCCTGGCCTCACCTGGAAGATCCTCATCCTGCTGCTCCGTCGATGACTCGATCCATCATGCAATTGGTGGTGTGCGGCACGGATACGGACGTCGGCAAGACCGTCGTCAGTGCGCTTCTCGTTCAGGGGCTGCAGGCCAGCTACTGGAAACCAGTCCAGAGCGGATTGGAGGGTGGCGGCGATCGCAACCGTGTACGGCAGCTTCTTGACCTCAATGAAGAGAGGATGCTGCCTGAGGCGTATGCCTTCAGCCAACCGGTGTCTCCCCACTGGGCCTCGGAGCTCGATGGAACACCGCTTGATCCAAGATCTCTGGCCCTGCCAGACCATCCAGGACCTCTGGTTGTGGAAACCGCTGGCGGACTTCTCGTTCCACTCACGCGCAACTGGTTGCAGATTGATCAGCTGCAGGTCTGGAACCTGCCGATCGTGCTTGTGGCCCGCAGCGGACTTGGCACCTTGAACCACACCCTGCTGAGTCTTGAGGCGTTGAAGAAACGGCAGATCAATGTCCTGGGACTGATCCTCAACGGGCCGCTGCATGCCGACAATCCACGGACTCTGGAACAGTTCGGAGGCGTTCCGGTGCTGGCGGAACTACCTTCGCTGGTCCCGCTGACGGCGGAGACGTTGGCAGCGCAATGGCAGCAACAGGAGCTGGGCCCTAAATTCCGGCAACTGGAGGATCAGGCATCACCATGAACAGACGGCAGTCCCTGGTCAGCCTGGCGGTCGCCCTGCTCTGCGGCGGGGTTCTTGTGTTGTTCACAGATATCGAGGTTCAGATGGTTCGATGGTTCAACTGCGGCCCCCTCTCAACAGAGGCTGAACAGAACAGCGACGTCTGCCGCTGAATCAGGGGGCCTAACCGAGCGATTTCGAGCGCATCGGGCAGGTTCCCATTCGCATCGCCACCTGGCGAACAGCCATCGCCAGTGGCCATCCCTGGCGCAGCTGCTCGTAGATCTGGTCGACGTGGGACGGAGACCAGCCCCGTTCTTCAAGCAGGACACGAATCGACAGCCAGCCTCCGTCTGCAAAGACTTCCCTACGCACGGACCCGAGGCCGGTGGGCTTGCCCGCTGGACGTGCCGGAACAATGAATCGATTTGAAAGACGCCTGGAACGCATCGAATCGTCAGGGGTGAGCACCCTCGACCTCCAATATGACAAAACCAGCAGAGATGACCATGGTTTCGGCGGGACCTCTGACAAGCCATCCGAACCTCTGGCCCCCCTTCACCCAGATCCGGTCGGCAGCGCCGCAGCAACGGATCCGGGCCGGCAGGGGAGCCCTGCTGTATCCCGAAAACAGCGATGCTCCACTGATTGATGCCATCAGCAGTTGGTGGGTCACCCTGCACGGCCATGGGCATCCAGTGCTGGCCGAGGCCATTGCAAGCCAGGCCCACCAGCTTGAGCAGGTGATCTTCGCCGACTTCTGCCATGAGCCAGCGGAAAAGCTGGCGGGACGTCTGAGCCACCACACCGGCCTGGAGCGCCTGTTCTTTTCCGACAACGGTTCAACCGCTGTGGAAGTTGCCATCAAGATCGCCTGTCAGTGGTGGTTCAACCGCGGCGAGGCTCGCCATCAGATCGTCGCCTTCGACGGTGCTTATCACGGCGACACCTTCGGAGCGATGGCCGTGGGAGAACGCAACCTCTTCAGCGCGCCCTTCAACGACAAGCTGTTTCCCGTCGCCCGAGTGCCGTGGCCTGCCACCTGGTGGCATGACGAAACAGTTCAGGACCGTGAGCAAGCCACACTCGATCTGCTGGACTCCTGCCTCGAGGTACCCACAGCCGCCGTGATTCTCGAGCCACTGCTGCAGGGAGCAGGCGGCATGTCGATGGTGCGGCCGGCGTTCCTGCAGCAGGTGCAGCAGCGGGTAAGCCGGGCGGGAGCTTTGTTGATCGCGGATGAAGTACTGACAGGGTTCGGCCGCTGCGGCGACTGGTTCGCCAGTAAACGGGCGGGAATCCAGCCGGATCTGATGGCCCTGTCGAAGGGGCTCACCGGCGGCTGCCTGCCCATGGGGGTCACCATGGCAAGCAAAACCATCTTTGAAGGATTCCTTGGAGGAGAACCTCAGGACACCTTCTGGCACGGGCACAGCTTCACCGCCAACCCCCTCGGCTGCGCCGCTGCCAATGCCAGCCTTGACCTCCTGGAAGCCTCACCGGAAAGCTTTCTGGGCTTCGAGCAGCGGCACCGTCCCCATCTCGAAGACCTGGCCTCTCATCCACGCCTGCAACGGCCGAGGCTGCTCGGGACCGTGGCAGCTTTTGACCTCAATGTGGAGGGCTGTTCCGGATATCTCAATCCAGCAGGGCCCACTGTGAAACGGCTGGCCATGGAGCAGGGTGTGTTTCTTCGGCCGCTTGGTCAGGTGGTGTATCTGATGCCCCCGCTATGCATCACCGAGGAGCAGTTGCACCAGTGCTATGCGGTTCTTCGCAACGCCCTGGATCAGCTTTGAATCAGGGCCCTGCCTGAATCGCCGCTTCCACATCCGCCCTGGAGAGCCCGTAGGGCAAACAACACTGTCTTGGCTCTGCCTCCGGCTGCAGCCACGTCACGCGGAGATCCTCCTGTTCGAGAGTCAGTTCCGCAGACCATGTAGGGGTCTGCAGAGTCCAGCGACTCGGAGCATCAGGCGCAGGTTCAGCGCCGAGATCCCGAAGCCATTGCTCAAGGGCCATCAGCGAGTGTTGGTTCAGTGGTGTCCGATCCGTCGGCAGGGCTGGCATCGGGCGGCTGAAAGGGCATCACGCTCTGAGTCTGCCCAGTTGACAACCAGCCGGGGGAGACCTGCCAGGAACGACCCTGAACCGAAGCCACACCGAGGCCGAGCACCACACTGATCAGCAGCGCCAGCAGCAGCAACAGCAACGAGAACCACTCGCCACCGGAGAGGGGGCGACGTTCTCCGATGCCGCTCCAGCTATCTCCTGCGCGAACCGGTGGAGGCGGAACGGCCCTGGAGGCCGCTGCGCGAAGGCGCTGCTCGTCATAACGGCGGCGGCGCTCGGGATCCTGGAGCAGCTCGTAGGACTGACGCAGCATCTGAAATTCCGATGCAGCCTGATCAGGCGGGAGCGCCGTGGTGTCGGGATGCAAATCCTTGCTCCGCCGACGGAAGGCCTGGCGCAGGGCTTCGGCATCCGCCGTGCTGACGACTCCCAACCGCTCGTAATGGCAGCGGAAGTTCAACAACGGCAATCCAGACGGTGTTTCATCGTAGGAACAGTCGCTGCTGTGGCCGATGGAGGAATCCAGTGAACCCGCGCGCGATCTCTGGACAGCGCTGAGATGGGAGCCCTCGCCGGAACAGTTGCAGGATCTGATCAAGCTGCAGGAGCTGCTGCGGCACTGGAATCGTCAGTTGAACCTGACCCGATTGGTGGAGGGTGAGGACTACTGGATCAACCAGGTGTTCGACAGCCTCTGGCCTTTGACGGAGGAACTGAAATCGAGCACCTCATCACGGGAATGCATCGATGTGGGAACAGGCGGTGGATTCCCCGGGCTTGCCATGGCCATCGCCTTGCCCGGAACCCGGATGACGTTGGTCGATTCCGTTGGACGCAAGACCGCAGCAGTGCACGCGATGGCCTCAGCCTTGGGGCTCTCCAAGCGCACCAGAATCCGCACCGAGAGGATCGAAGCAACCGGCCGCGATCGAACCTGCCGCGGCCGCTTCGATCTGGCGGTGGCCCGGGCCGTGGCCTCAGCGCCGGTGGTGGCGGAATATTTGGTGCCACTGCTGCGAGACAGCGGCGAAGCGTTGTTGTATCGGGGCCAGTGGAGTGATGCCGATTCAACGGATCTGACCAAGGCGCTGAAACCGTTGAAGGCGACGATCCACGACGTACAGACACTGCAGCTGCCTGCCGGACGAGGCGTTCGACATGTGCTGCGGGTTCGCAGCGTCAGCCGCTGCCCGGACACGTATCCGAGGCCCATCGGTGTGCCAGGCAAAGTGCCCCTGGGAACCGCTCAATGACAGTCCGTCCAATCAGGCGGTGGTCAGCCGCTGCTGAGGATCACCGGCGAGCCGCCGCCTCAACCCTCTGAGAAGGTCTGGAATGCGATTTGACCAAGGGCTTTGCGACAACACCTGAAGCAGGTCGTCCTCCGAGACGGAGTCATCTAGCGCATCGGCATTGGCACCAGGGAACCAGTGGCTGCCCTGGCCGAGAAGTCGGTATCGCGATTGGGTGTAACTCTCCAGATCCCAGGCTTCCAGAAGATTGTGCAGCCAGAGCAGAACGGGCAGATTGATCTGTCCGGGAGTCTCACGCCAGCTGGGTAAGCCTCTGCGCCAGGACTCCAACCAGTCCTCGCCAAGCGCCTCGGCAGCCCTGGCGCATAAGCGTTGATGCACCGGTTCAATCAGCTGAGAGGCATCGGGGAGGCGCTCGAGGGCCTCGAGGTGAAGGTCGAGATCAGAGGGTCGCGCCGCGCCAACGCTGATGGTGTGGACGCGCGGATCACTGAGACAGAACAGATCGTTGAACACAATCGGATGCAAAGGAGAACAGAGATCCCGCAGACGCTCCGAGGGTGTGTGCAGATGGCCACCTTTATCTGTCGGGCTGATGATGAACACGCCGATATCCCGCTGGGATGCAGCATCGAGCGCTGCTGAATTGCGCTGGTCGATGTAATACCAGTGGAGATTGACATAGTCGAAGGCGTCGGACTGGATGGCTGTTGTGATGAGGTCGGTGGGGCCGTGAGTGGAGAAGCCCACGTGGCCGATTCGTCCCTCCTGCTGCCAGCGGCGCACAACCTCCAGGCAGCCACCTGGACGCAGGGTCTGGTCGAGGTGACGGGGCAGATTGATGCCATGAACGGCGAGCAGATCTAGTCGCTTACAGCCCAGGCGCTGAAATGTCAGCGCCAACATCTCTTCAAATTCATCAGGATTATCCCGAGGCGGAACCTTGCTTTGAAGGATGCGCTTTGGATCTGGCGCCTGAGGAATGGCCCAGCCCAGTTGGCGCTCTGAGCTGCCGTAATGACGGGCGGTTTCCACATGGTGGAACCCACAATCCACCGCGCGCTGCAAGGTGTCCTGCAGATTGAGCTGGGACCGATCGTTGATCTCGTTGGCAGGGAGATCACTCCAGCTCTGCTGGAAACGCATTCCTCCAAGCGAGAGAACCGGCATCGCCAGTTCGGTACGACCGAAGCGACGCGTTGGGATGGAAGGCGTCATCCCCGGGATCGTGGTTTCAACCGGCGATGCCCCGTCGGACGTGGCATGCCGAGGGGTAGAAAAGTCTGGGCAGCCAGTTCAGCTTGGAGCGACTCCAGCTCTTCGAATGGAACCCAGTGGATGCAATCCACCGGACAGGTATCAATTGCTTCCTGAATCCTTTCTGTGGTGTCGCCGTCCTGCCGAATCGCTCGAGAACGACCGTGGGAAGCCTCCACCACAAACGTGTTGCAAGCCACATGGGCGCAGTACCGACATCCGATGCAAACGGCCTCGTCGACCCAGACAGCCTGATCACGTAATTCTCCGCCCAGCAAAGGCTCTCTACCATTGGCAGAAGCTGGAAACTGGGCAGGGGCCGCAAACGCCTGGGCCGGATCAGTGGAATTCAGGCGTCCCAGCGGGTTACCACCAACTCAATGGCACCATCGACGGTCTGCTTTTGCTCCGCCACTTCGAACCCTTCAAGGGTTGTTGCAGCCAGAACCGTATTGAGGGCATACCGCTGGGTGAGCTGCGCCAAAAAGCGCTCAACGGGAACCTTCTGCTTCCAGAGATCGAGGTCGGTGACGAGCTCGTAGGCACCTCTGTGATCGTTCCAACGAAAACCGAGGTCACCACCAGATGGCATCGACACAGCGATTTCAGCCGTGATGGTCTGTCCCTGATAGCCACGAACAGGATGTTCACCCTGCTCCGGGGAGTATCCGAGATCGCAGAGAGCCTTCACGAGGGGCTCCAACTGTCGCAGTTCGGTTTTAACGGTGCTGAAGTGCGACATCAGGATAAAGAGGAGGTGGTGACGGTCTGGGCCTGCAACTCCTGCGTCACGAAGGCTTCAGCAGTGGGCTCTCGTCGTTGGACGCTGCCAAGAGCATTCTCTAAACGTTCAGTGAGCTGCTGACACGCTTCGCCGGCAACCCCTTCAACCGTCTCTTCCACACGACCATCAGGTTTGATCGTGAAGCGGATGGTTCTCTGGGGCATCCCTGCAAGGTGCTAAGGCGCGCATGCTAAGGGCGATTGCCCAGCTTCGTTGGTGGGGTTGTAACACCGAGATGACCCAAACCCATCAGGGGAAAAATCCATCCTCAATCAGGGTCTGAAGCCGGACCAGAACATCTGGATCCTCAAGCTGTTCCAATGCTGTACGGGCTTCATCACGCACCGAGGCCTCGCCGTCGTGCAGCAACGCTGAAACACAGGCTTCAACAATTTCCTGCTGACGCGGCTCAACCAACAACTCATGCAACCGTCCGAGTGCCCAGATGCAATTGCTGCGCACAACTGGCTCGCTGTCGATACGCAGGCTGATGAGCAACTGCCCTGCCGCTGGATCGGCCTTGACCGGCGAACGGCTTCCGGCTTCCGCCAAGGAGCCCGGACACCAGAGCCGGACGGCGGCAACGTCCGTCTGCAGTGCACGAATCAATGGATTCAGGATTGGTGCGTCCGGATAATTGCCAAGACTCCAGGCAGCTGCCTTGCGGACATAGGCATTGCTGTCGAGCTGAAGGACCTGCAGCAGAGGCTCGACCGCTGGAGGAGAGGGGTTTCTGCCGAGGGCATACACCGCACTCATCCGTTCAACCGGACAGGACATCTTCAGCAGAGGAAGCAGCTGAGGGACAGCTCGAGGGTCGCGATGCTCACAAAAGACGCGCAATCCCTGGAGCCGCTCCTCATGACCCAGCCCCAACGAAATCAATCCCTGGTCACAGGCCCGGGCAACCTCCAGTGAATTCCCAAGCTCATCACCTGGATCGAGCGAATCGAGTGGATCGAGGTTCTCCTCCGCAGCCAGTTCCTGAGCCAGCAGGTCGGGATCGATCGACAGCCTCGAAAGACTCTGATCACGCTGCTGGCCGGAACCGTCTGTCATGGAGAAGATCGTAGATCTGGCGCCCGCCGTCTCAGCCCAGCGGAGCGGGTTCCAGCATGTCTCCTGGCAACCAGATTCTGGCGCTTACAGCGAACAGAGCGACTGCAAAAAGAATCACGATCAGGGCCGGCAGGACGGTTGAACGGAAAAAAGCCAAGGATCTGGCGCTGCTGGCGGCATTCTGCTCAGGAAGCAGAGGTTGCCGACCGCGGACGAAGCGTCAGGGCACAGAGCACAAGCACAAGCAGGCATCCCCAGCCAAGCCACTGCTGATGGAGCAGGAAGGCACCGATCCCGAGCAATCCCCCGAACAGCACACCATTCGCCAGAAGAAACCGTCGAAGCAGCTCCGGCAGGGTGTCAACGGCGTCCACATCGAAACGTTCACGCCAGCGTTTCCAACCGGGACCTGGGGGCCGAACCTGACGCACGAAACGCTCAAGCACCTCATCTGATTCCGGAGGAGTTGTCAACATCACCGCCAGCCAGACGACAGCTGAACTCACGGTGATCACCGTCAGGCGAATCCCGAAATCTTCGATGCGCAGCAGCGGAATCACCGAGGTGAACAGACCGACAATGAAGCCGCAGAGCATGGCTGCCAGCTCGGCGGCCGCATTCACGCGCCACCAGAACCAGCGCAACACCAGGACAACGCCAGGGCCTGATCCAATCGCGATCACCAGCCGGAACACCGTTCCGATACTGTCGCTCACCAAAGCGGTGATCACCCCAAGCACCAGGAGCAGCACGGTGGTGAGCTGGCCGATCAGCAAGAGTTCAGCGGATTTGGCATTGGGGCGGAGAAAGCGTTGGTAGAGGTCATGGGTGAGGTAGCTGGCCCCCCAGTTCACCGAGGTGCTGACCGTGCTCATGAATGCGGCCACCAAGGAGACCACCACTAGACCAAGGGCAACAGGAGGCAAAAGCTCAACCGCAAGCGCCGGGTAGCTCAACTCCCAATCGCTTTGCGCGGGCAGCAGCACCAGGGCGGACAAGGCCACCACCACCCAGAGCCAGCTACGGATCAGGTAATTAACCACCAGAAAAACCCAACCGGCGAGGCGCGCCTGCTGCTCATCCCGGGTGGCCAGCATCCGTTGAATGAATTCTCCACCGCCGTCGCTGCGTCGAAAACTCCACCACTGAATCGCCAGATAAGCCGTAAACATCGGCACGCTGATGCCGGCACCTTCAAGCCAGTTCATCCCATTGCCGTCCCAGGTCCAGGGCACGATGCTGAGAAGTTCGGGGCGCCCGAGGTTCTCAAGTCGCTCGAGCAATTGAC
This sequence comes from Synechococcus sp. CC9616, assembly GCF_000515235.1. Taxonomy (NCBI): domain Bacteria; kingdom Bacillati; phylum Cyanobacteriota; class Cyanophyceae; order Synechococcales; family Synechococcaceae; genus Synechococcus; species Synechococcus sp. CC9616. The sequence continues at coordinate 1,381,750 of NZ_KI911558.1, forward strand.
CCATGCCACCCGCCGCATGCAGGGCTGCGATCGCGACAGCAAGCGCACCGGCCAAAGCCAGAACCAATTGCAAAAGGTCATTGACGACCACAGCCCAGAGGCCACCGGCGACCGTGTAACTGACCACCAACAGGGCCACAACAGCCATCAGCCAGACCGTATCGCTGATCCCAAGGGCGGCTGGTTCTCCGGAGACGATGCCCAGCGCTTCAACCACCTTGCGCAGCGCCAGGAAGGCATACCCAATCCCAATGCAGTTCACCGGCAGGGCGAGCAGAAACGCCTTGACACCGCGCAACAAGGCCGCGACAGGCCCTCCGTAACGAAGCTCGGTGAAGGCCGCATCCGTGAGGACGCCACTGCGGCGCCACAAGGGTGCAAAAACGACCGCCATCGCCACATGGGCCAGGCCGAAACTCCACCATTCCCAGTTACCGGCGAGCCCCCTGGTCCCAACCAGGCCAGCGACGTAGAGAGGCGTATCGATCGAGAAGGTCGTGGCCGCCATCGAGGCGCCAGCCAGCCAGCCGCTGAGGCTGCGGCCAGCCACAAAGAAATCATCTTCTCCCCTGTTGCGACGCGCCAACCAAAGGCCCAGCACCAACGTCAGAACGAGGTAAAGAACCAAAAGGAACCAATCAATTAATGCCATTCACCTCAGAGACGTAATCCAAATCTGGAACAGTTCGATACAAACTTTCCAGAGTCTTTCACATCAACACAAAAAGCAGCTCAAAGACAAGAAAAACAGAACAAGGCTTGTCAATTCAAGACAACATTAACTGAAGGACTTTTAAACGTTATCGCAACTTGATTGCCACCAAATCCGTTCACTCGCGCACTCCACGAAATAGATAATTCCACCTATATCAACACAGCTTGTAAATAAAAATCAAAAGAAAAGGCTGAATACAACAGCCGCAATGGAACACAAGATGTCGAATATTCATATCTAGATTTCACTTCAAGATCATCGTCCACTACTTTTTCAATTCAAAAACACCACTTCAACCATCGCGACCTTTAAAGCGAAAGACTCACAACGAAGATGTTGGCGAGGTTCGCTGCCGTCGCAACTGCCCACAGGCGGCGTTCTGATCGAGACCACGGCTCGCGCGCAAGCTCACGGCCACTCCACGCCGCTCCAAGGCACGTTGGAAGGCATCAATGCGTCTGGGTTCAGGCCTTTTGAAGTCTTCCTCGTCGATCGGGTTGTAAGCGATCAGATTCACGTGACTCTGAAAGCCACCAACCCGGTCGGCTAACTCAACAGCATGTTCAGGAGCATCGTTCAAGCCACCCAGAAGGATGTACTCAAAACTGACGCGTCGTCCCGTGAGATTCAGATAGTGACGGCAGTCGTCGAGCAACGCGTCGAAGTGATAGGCCCGCGCTGTGGGTATCAGCTCTTCACGCAGCGCCTGGTTCGGAGCATGCAGACTCACCGCAAGGGTGAATTGGGCACGGCCGAGCCGTTGCATCGCCAGTTCAGCCAACTGAGGAAGCGTGTGGGGAACACCAACGGTGCTCACCGTGATTCTGCGCTGACCGATCCCGAGATCTGTGTTGAAGCAGCGGATGGCCTCGAGGACAGCCTCACTGTTGAGCAAAGGCTCTCCCATTCCCATGAAGACCACATGCGAAGGCCGGCGATCCATCGCTTCCCGCACACTGAGAACCTGATCGACGATCTCGTGGGTCTTGAGTGAACGCTGCAGACCTCCCTTGCCGGTCGCACAGAAACGACATGCCATCGGACAGCCCACCTGGCTGGACACACAGACCGTCAGGCGCTGATCCGTTGGGATTCCAACGGTTTCGATGGTCTCGCCGTCGTCAGTGGAGAGGAGGAGTTTGGTCGTGGCATCGGTGGCAACCGACCGATGCACTTCATTGAGGCGACCAACGACCACATCGGTGTCCTGAAGCTGCTGACGCCAGCGCTTCGGGAGCACCGTGATGTCATTCAGGGAGTGGGCGCCTTTGCTGTATAGCCAATCGTAAAGCTGCCGACCCCGAAAGGGTTGTTGTCCCTGAGCAACGGCCCAGTCCTCGAGCTCGGCTGCGCTGCGGCCGAGCAGAGGATCCGTCACCAGATCAACAGTCCATGGCCAAGCCTGAATTCCACCACCAGAAGAGCGATGAATCCCAGCATGGCCAAGCGGCCGTTGAGCTTTTCGGTATGGCCATGAAAGCCGTAGCGCGGCAAACGCCGCTGGGGGATTTCCTTGGGCTCAAGCATGGCACTCGTGTTGATGACGGCGAATGGGATGGTGATCACTCATCGGAAAGCAAACCTTCCTCCTGAAGCCCCTCCACGGCTTCGGCATCCACCACCTGCTCCTCGGCAAGCTCATTGTCGGCTTCAGGGCGGGTGAATGCGGCGAAGTTACTACTCGACGCCTCGATGTTGTGCCGCGTTCTTGTGGCTTCGAGGTCGGCATCGCTTGGGTCGTCCAGCACAGCGCTGGCGCTGGAAGCGGAAGGCATCTCCACCGTGTAATCGGGACGGAGGTTCTGCATCCGGCGGTAGCCGGTTGCCTCCTCAGCAAGGATGTCCGGATGGGGGCCGGCTTCCTTCTGGAGCTCTTCCTCAAAGCCGCTGAATCCGGTTCCTGCCGGAATCAAGCGACCGATGATCACGTTCTCCTTGAGGCCGCGCAGCCAGTCGCTCTTGCCTTCGATCGCCGCCTCGGTGAGCACGCGGGTGGTCTCCTGGAAGGAGGCAGCGGAGATGAAGCTGTCGGTGTTGAGCGAAGCCTTCGTGATGCCGAGGAGAACCGGTGTGAACTCAGCAGGTGCACCACCGGTGATCGACATCGCCTGGTTGGTGTCCTCCACCTGTCGAAGCTCAATCAACTCACCGGGGAGAAGTGTGGTGTCGCCGGCATCCTCAACCCGCACCTTGCTGGTCATCTGACGCACGATCACTTCGATGTGCTTGTCGTCAATCGACACGCCCTGGGATTTGTAGACGTTCTGCACCTCGGTGACCAGACGGTGCTGAAGGTTGGCGATCGCCTCCTGAGCCGCATCCATCAGGGGCTTGCGACTGCGCAGGTCTTCAAAGAAGCACTCCAGCAACTCATGGGGGTTGATTGGACCATCCGTCATCAGTTCGCCGGCGTGCACCTGCTGGCCATCACTGACCATGACGTTGCGTCCAAGCAGGATCGGATATTCACCGATGGCATCGTCTGACTCGATCACCGTGACGGTGAGCGACTCGTTTTCATCGTCCTGCTTGATCTCAACCGTTCCAGGCTTCTTGCAGAGAATCGCCGATTCGCGGGGGCGGCGAGCTTCGAGCAATTCCTCGATCCTTGGCAGACCCTGGACGATGTCGCCGGTTTTCTGACGTTCGAACACAAGCAGGGCTAAACCATCTCCCCTTTGCACCAGGTCCCCGTCACGCACATGCAGGACGGAATCGGGGGACACCATGTATGGACGTCCAAGGCGCATGGTGACGGACTTGCCATCGACCTGCTCCACCTCACCGCAACACCCGGAGGGTTCACCTTCGGCAAGCAGTTCGCCATCGACGATGCGTTGCCCCACGGTGACCACTGGAGCGCCTGACGTCTGGAGCGTGGTGGTGTCTTCAGGACGCTCCACGATGAGGCGTCGGACCGGTTCTCCTTCCGGAGGATCGGGCAGCTGAGCCACGCCCTCCTGCTTGCACAGAATCTGGGTGGTGGCGACCACATCACCGGCTTTCACGGAAATGCCGTCCTCAACCTGCAGCTCCGTGTGGGTGGAGCCATGACTGGAGTCGGACATGGTGTCCCGACGGACGAGGATCGACTCGAGGATGACGAGCCGCAGGCGGGAGATCGTCTTCGCTCTCCTGTCCGGAGCTTTTTCAACATCCACCGTCATCTGCGGTGTTGTGTCGAAGGTTTCGAGCAGGAGCTGCGTCTTCAGCAGTTCCACACCTTCAACAGACTTGATCAGCTCCCCGTCCTTAAAGGCGAGACGCTGGGTGGCCTTGATGCCGAGATGGGGGCCATTCGCCTGCTTCACATGGGACAGCTCAGGCAACTGGGCCTCATTGGGAATCGTGTATTCCTCGACAGGACGCAGCAGAAGGCCTGTTCCCTCAGGGGTTTCAACCGTCTGAATGAACTTCATGGTGTCGTTGCTCAACCCCTTGGCGATCTCCTCGCCGGGATTGACCATCTGGCCATCGCCCTGGAAACGCTCCAACGCTTTGCTGTCGCTGGAAAGATGGAAATCACCACCACGCACGATGATTTCGCGCAGGATGTCGTTCTTCTGGGTGACGGAGACGATGCCTGCGGTCTGGCTGAAGATGTCCTTCACCACCTCGGTACCGGCTTCGATCCACTGACCGTCCTCAATCATCAACAAGGAGATGTCCTTGTTGATCTCGTGGGTCTCCTGAGGAATCCAGAGCAGGGTGCCGCCTTTGCTGACCTCGTAGCCGTTCTTGGCTGAACGGGCTTTCTTGATGGCCAAACCGGGCGCGAACTTGACCAGGCCACCGGTGTTCGTGCGGAACCGATCGTCAGCCAGTTCAGCAATCACTTCCCCTGAACCAATCTTGCTGCCGGGGATGGTGTTGAGGCGGTAGCGGGTGCCGTCTTTGGCCTCCAGATTCCAGATCTCACCGGAGTGGGTGGATTCCTCAAGCAACTTGAAATCCTTGAGGGTCATCGCCGTGGTGACGATCTGCACCTCACGGGAATCACCGATGGAATCCCTAAGCCTTACTTCTCCACCGAACTCACTGCGCTGGCTGGCTTCAGCCAGCACCTGGCCCTCATGAACGGAGGTCTGTCCTTCAACAACAGGCTGAGCGTTGGGTGGCAGGTTGTAGACATCACCCGCCAGCACCCAAAGGCGTCCCAAGCGCTGGGCCTTGACGGTGATGTTGCCCTGACGGTCCGTGACTTCCCGGGGCTGGATCTTCTCCTCGTAACGCACCTGTCCAGCGAGGTCGCAGATCACGTCCTTGGTGGCCTTCTCCACGCTCTTCTTCACTGCGCCTGCAGCGATCTGAGCAACGGTGACATCGGACTCGATCTCCTGGCCATTGCTGACGAAGAGAAGCGAACCATTGCTCACTTCAATCTTCTGGGCGCGTCCTTTTCCGGAGGGTTTGATCGAGAGGGTGAAATCAACCTCTGCCTGCTGTGCCTCCACGCCGTGCGGTGTCCGGTAGGGACGAATCCTTGCTTTGGAGTTGAATTCGACGGTTCCTGCGATCGTCGAGCGAACAACACCCGTTTCCGCAGTCGACACGCCTCCGGTGTGGAAGGTGCGCATCGTGAGCTGGGTGCCGGGTTCACCGATGGACTGCGCCGCGATGATGCCCACCGCCTCACCAAGATCCACCAGCTCGTTGTGAGCAAGGGCCCAGCCATAGCACTTGCGACAAACCGAACGGTTGGCTTCGCAGGTCAGCGGAGATCGCACACTGACGCTGGTGACGCCAGCTTTTTCGAACCGGTCGGAGAGAGGAGGGTCGATCTCGGTATCCCGCTCCGCCAGCACGTCACCTTCGGAACCAAGCACCTGGGATGCCGTCAAACGACCAACCAGGCGGCTGCCGAACCTGCCGTCCTCGGCTTCAACATTGATATGGCGCATGGTGCCGCAGTCGTCCTCGCGGACGATCACGTCCTGAGCCACGTCCACCAGTCGCCTGGTCAGGTAGCCGGAGTCAGCGGTGCGCAGTGCAGTGTCCACCAGACCCTTACGGGCGCCGTAGGAGGAAATGACGTACTCAGTGACCGTGAGACCCTCACGGAAATTGGTACGGATCGGAAGGTCGATGATCTCGCCCTGCGGGTTGGCCATCAGGCCGCGCATACCAACCAGCTGGCGCACCTGCGACATATTTCCGCGGGCACCGGAGTTGGCCATCATCCAGACCGAGTTCAGCGGCGCGTTCTGGTTGAAGTTCTTCTTGACCGCATCCACCAGTCGCTCGTTGGTCTCCGTCCAGGTGTCGATCACCTTGGTGTGCCTCTCCACCTCCGTGATTTCACCGAGCCTGTAACGCTCCTCTGTAGCCGTGATCTGTTCCTCCGCTTCTCCCAGAAGCGCCTTCTTGGCCTCAGGGACCTGAAGATCATTCACCGAAATCGAGACAGCGGCTTGGGTGGCGTAACGGAAGCCGAGATCCTTGAGCTTGTCGGCCATCGACGCGGTCACGGCTGTGCCGTGGTTTTTGTAAGCCCAGGCCACCAGCTGCTTCAGCCCCTTTTTGTCAACAACGCGATTGCGGAACGGCGGGGGCGTCTGAGCCAACTGGCGGGACGCTTTCTCAGCCGCAGCAGCAGCTGCGGCCTTCTTGGCCTTTGAGGATTTACGGGATTTGGAGGTGGAGGTCATGGCTGCGCGCGGTCGGAGTGGAGGTAAGGAATCAGGCGGATCAGGCGGCGGCCACCGCTTCGATGATGGTGTGATTCATCACCACACGGCCAACGGTGGTGAGCAGATAACGGCTGATCAGGGCACCGTCTTCGTCGAATCGATCACGACGCAGGGTCCACTGCTCAGTCCGTGTTCCATCCCCGAGGTCTTCCGTCTTGAGGGGCTGATCGAGCTCGTCGTCATCCTCGACGTCTCCGTTGAAGCGAACCCAGACCCAGGCATGCAGATCGATTCGCTGGTCATCAAAGGCGTGGATCACATCGTCCAGGCTGGCGAAGGTGCGACTGCGGTCTCCAAATTCCGGTTTGTCTAACTGCGGCTTGATGGCGGTCAGGTAGTAAGAGCCCAGAACCATGTCCTGGGAGGGCGTCACGATGGGCTGGCCCGTGGCCGGCGACAGGATGTTGTTGCTTGCAAGCATCAGCATTCGAGCCTCGGTCTGAGCCTCGATCGCCAGGGGAACGTGGACGGCCATCTGGTCCCCGTCGAAGTCAGCGTTGAAGGCTGGACAGACCAGGGGATGCAGCTGAATGGCCCGTCCATCCACCAGCTTCGGCTCGAAGGCCTGAATGCCGAGACGGTGAAGGGTCGGAGCGCGGTTGAGCATGATCGGGTGACCATCAATCACCTCCTGCAGCACCTGCATCACCTCATCGTCGGCACGCTGGATCAGCTTTTTCGCCGCCTTGATGTTGTTGACGATGTTTTGACGGATCAGGCGATGGATCACAAAGGGCTGGAACAGCTCGATCGCCATTTCCTTGGGCAGACCGCACTGGTGCATCTTCAGCTTGGGACCCACAACGATCACGGAGCGACCGGAGTAGTCGACCCTCTTACCGAGAAGGTTCTGGCGGAAACGGCCCTGTTTTCCTTCGATGATGTCGCTCAATGACTTGAGCGGCCGGTTGTTGGCACCAACCACGGTGCGGCCACGGCGACCGTTATCGATGAGGGCATCGACAGCCTCCTGGAGCATCCGCTTCTCATTGCGGACGATGATCTCGGGGGCCAGGATCTCCTGAAGCCGCGCCAGGCGGTTGTTGCGGTTGATCACCCGGCGATACAGGTCGTTCAGATCACTGGTGGCAAAGCGGCCCCCATCGAGCTGAACCATCGGACGGAGGTCAGGGGGGATCACCGGGATCACATCCAGCACCATCCACTCAGGACGGGCATCGGTCGCGATGAAGTTGTCGATCACTCGCAGGCGCTTGATCAGCTTCGCCCGCTTCTGACCTTTGCTGCCGTTGATCTCTTCGCGGAGTTGCTCGGCAACTTCATTCAGGGTGAGGTCCTCGAGCAGCTGCTTGAGAGCCTCGGCACCGATGCCCACCACAGGCTCGTTCTCGATCTCCGACTCCTCGGCGTAGATCTCGTCCTCAATTTCCAGCCATTCGTCCTCAGTCAGCAACTGCTTGTACTTGAGGTCTTTGTGGTCGCCGGGATCGAGCACCACATAGCAGTTGAAGTAAACGATCTGCTCAACATCCCGCAGCGGCATATCCAACAGGATCGCCACATAGCTCGGAATCCCTTTCAGGTACCAGACATGGGAGACCGGAGCCGCCAGCTTGATGAAGCCCATGCGGTGACGGCGAACGCGGCTCTCGGTGACCTCAACGCCGCAACGCTCGCAGACGATGCCACGGTGACGCACTCGCTTGTATTTGCCGCAGTGGCACTCCCAGTCCTTGGAGGGACCAAAAATCTTCTCGCAGAACAGCCCGTCCATTTCGGGCTTGAGGGTGCGGTAGTTGATGGTCTCCGGTTTGGTGACCTCACCCACAACCTGGCCGTTGGGCAGGGTGCGCTGACCCCACTCCATCACCCGCTCCGGTGAAGCGAGGGTGATCTTGACGTAGTCGAAGTGGTTTTCGGTGCGGAGGTTGCTGTTGGTCATGGACGGATAAGGAAAGAAGGGCTGTCAATCAGTGCGAACGCAAGTGGTGCGTTTGGTCCGTCAGTCCTCGTCGTAATCCGCAACGCCGAGGGATTCGTAGGTGGGGCGGCTGGGGGTGCTGCGACGTGGGTTCACGTCCTGCATCAGATCCACCTCCTTGCCTTCATCGGTGTAGACCGCGATGTCCAGTCCCAGGGACTGCAATTCGCGCATCAGCACCTTGAAAGATTCCGGCGTGCCAGGGCGGGGGATTGGTTTGCCTTTGACGATGGCGTTGAGTGCCTCGTTGCGGCCCTGCATGTCGTCGGACTTGACCGTGAGCAGTTCCTGCAGGGTGTAGGCCGCGCCGTAGGCCTCCAGAGCCCACACCTCCATTTCTCCAAGACGCTGACCACCTTGCTGGGCCTTGCCGCCCAGCGGCTGCTGCGTCACCAGGGAGTAAGGGCCGGTGGAGCGTGCATGGATCTTGTCGTCAACAAGGTGCACAAGCTTGAGGAAATGGGCGTAGCCCACTGCAACAGGCTGATCGAAGGGCTGGCCCGTGCGGCCGTCATGCAGAACGAGCTTGCCCGGATCATCCGAGTTGTAAACCCAGTCCTTGCCAGGCTGCTTGGCAGCTTCCTTGAGGAACGCCTCACAAGTTTTCTGCGACATCTCGGCGCCGTACATCTCGTCAAAGGGCACGATCCGAACCCGGGAATCCAGGTTGGAGGCAGCCCATCCCATCAGCAGCTCAAAGACCTGACCCACGTTCATGCGGCTCGGCACGCCAAGGGGGTTGAGGCAGATATCAACCGGAGTGCCATCAGGCAGGTAAGGCATGTCCTCCCGGGGAAGGATGCGGCTGATGATGCCCTTGTTGCCATGGCGGCCGGCCATTTTGTCGCCGACCTGGATCTTGCGGCGCTGGGCGACATAAACCCGAACCACCATGTTGGCGCCAGGGGGCAACTCGTCACCCTGCTCACGGGTGTAAATCCGCACATCCACCACACGGCCTCGCTCGGTGCCGGGCACCCTCAGTGAGTTGTCGCGAACGTCGCGGGCCTTCTCGCCGAAGATCGCACGGAGCAACTTTTCCTCAGGGGGCTGATCGGATTCGCCCTTCGGCGTCACCTTGCCTACAAGAATGTCGCCACTCTCCACGAAGGCACCGACGCGGATGATGCCCATCTCGTCGAGGTTGCCAAGGCTCTCCTCAGCGACGTTGGGGATTTCACGCGTGATTTCCTCCGGCCCAAGCTTGGTTTGACGCGCTTCGATCTCGTATTTCTCGATGTGCACCGAGGTGTAGAGGTCGTCTGTGACCAGACGCTCGCTCACCAGCAGGGCATCCTCGAAGTTGTATCCCTCCCAGGGCATGTAGGCGATCAGAACGTTCTGACCGAGAGCGATCTCACCCCCCTCACAGGCGGAACCATCCGCCAGGACCTGCCCGACGATGACCGGATCACCGCAACGCACGATCGGGCGGTGATTCAGACAGGTGTCCTGGTTGGAGCGCTGATATTTCTGCAGAAAATGGGTGTGGTCGTTTCCGTCCTCGTCGTTAACGACGATGGCCGTGGCATCCACAAACGTGACCGTGCCATTCACACGGGAGATCGGCACCATGCCGGAGTCGCGAGCAACCTGAGTCTCCAGACCTGTCCCCACCAGGGCCCGTTCCGGTCGCAGCAGAGGCACGGCTTGCCGCTGCATGTTTGAACCCATCAGAGCGCGGTTGGCATCGTCGTGCTCCAGGAAGGGGATCAGTGAGGCGGCCACTGAAATCACCTGCACCGGAGACAGGGCGACGTAGTCGACCTGCTCTGGGGGCACCTTTTCAAAATCCTGCCTGTAACGGACTGGAATCAGATCGGCCTTGATCCGGCCGTCGTCATCCGTCGCCACATCACCAGGAGCAACCCGCACCTCGTCCTCACGATCGGCGGAGAGGTAAATGGGATCACCCTGCCGCTGAACAACGCCGCCCTCGACTTTCCAGAAGGGGGTCTCGATAAAGCCGTACTCATTCACCCTCGCGTGTGTCGCGAGCGAATTGATCAGACCGGCATTGGGGCCTTCAGGCGTTTCAATCGGGCAAAGACGTCCGTAATGGGACGGATGAATATCGCGGACAGCAAAACCGGCTCGTTCCCGGGTGAGACCCCCTGGTCCCAGAGCTGAGATTCGGCGTTTGTGGGTGAGCTCAGCCAGGGGGTTGGTCTGATCCATGAACTGGCTCAGCTGACTGGAGCCAAAGAACTCCTTGATCGCCGCCACCAGGGGCTTGGGGTTGACCAGCTGTGCAGGGGTGAGTGAATCGGTCTCACCAACGGTCATCCGCTCCTTGATGATTCGCTCAAGACGGTTCAGACCAACGCGAACCTGGTTCTGAAGCAATTCACCCACCGAACGCACACGACGGTTACCGAGGTGGTCGATGTCATCAAGACTGGCGCCGCCGACATCAAGCTCCAGATTGATCAGGTAATCAAGGGTGGACAGCACATCCTCATGGGTGAGGGTGCGCACCGTGTCGGGAATCGTGAGACGTAATTTCTTGTTGATCTTGTAGCGACCAACCCGGCCAAGGTCATACCGCTTGGGATCAAAGAAACGGGTTTGCAGCAGCTGTTGGCCGCCGCTGACCGAGGGGGGCTCACCCGGCCTGAGCTTCTTGTAAAGCTCCAGCAATGCCTGGTCTTCAGAGCTGATGCCTTCGTCGTTGGCAGCATCAATCGACTTTTTGTAGAACTCCGGGTGGCGCAGCTTGTCGACCACGTCGTTATCCGACAGGCCCATGGCCCGCATCAACACGTGGGCATTGATCTTGCGGGTCTTGTCGACGCGAACGTGGAGCAGTGAGTTTTTATCAGTCTCAAACTTCAACCAGGCGCCTCGGTTCGGGATGACGCTGGCGTTGTATGTGCGACGTCCGTTCTTATCCTGTTCGTCCTTGAAGTAAACGCCTGGGCTGCGAACGATCTGATTAACAATCACGCGCTCAGCACCGTTGATAATGAAGGTGCCGCGCTCAGTCATCAGCGGGAGTTCGCCGATGAAGACCTCCTGCTCCTTGATCTCGCCAGTCTCTTTGTTGACGAGACGGCAGGTCACATACATCTGAGATGCAAACGTGGCATCGCGACGCTTGGCCTCTTCCACGTCATGGCGAGGACGCTTCAGTCGGTACTCGCTACCGATGAAATGCAGCTCTAATTTGCCGGTGTAATCGGTGATCGGAGAGAAGCTCTCAAGCTCCTCGATCAAACCCTTATCCAGAAACCACTTAAAACTGGCCCGCTGCACCTCCACCAGATCTGGGAGGTAGGTGGCGGTCTTGGCGACCTGAATCGCGCTGCTGCTCATGCGGGGACCCGACTGAGAGGACGAAGGGACGAAGGCCTGATCAGATGAAATCAGTTCACCGACAAAGATCGAAAACCATCACAAGCACTGCAAACCACCCCCTCAAAGAGCGGTCGCAGGGTGATGGAGTTCAGAGATCGCGGGTCAGATCAGCTGACAACAACAAGTGCACCGGAAGGGAATGGACTCTTCGGGGCCCATGAGATTGGAGATTCCAATCCATGGCCAGGCCAATACAACATCTTACACCTCAAGGGTGCATTGGCTAGGCCGGGTTACCGATTACGGAAGTTGGAACAGGCGCCGAGCATTGGCGGTGCTGCTGGCGGCCACGCAAGCGAGATCAACACCGCGAAGCTCAGCCACTCGAGCGGCCACGGATGCCACAAACGCCGGCTCATTACGCTTTCCACGACGTGGAACGGGGGCGAGAAATGGGCAATCGGTTTCCACGAGGAAGCGATCTTCGGGGACACGGCGGGCACACTCGTGGGTTGGAACTGCCTTGGGGAAGGTGACCGTGCCGCTGAAGCTGATGTGAAAACCGAGCTCGAGGAATCCATCCATTTCTTCAGGGGTTCCGCCCCAGCAATGCATCACGCCGGCTGGACAACGCCCTTGTGAACGGCGTGAACGCAGCTCGGCCAACATCGGTTCGGCCGCATCACGGCAATGAATGATCACCGGCAGATCAAGTTCAACAGCCAGATCCAACTGCGGGCGCAGAACCTGGAGCTGTTCCTCCAGATTGTTTTGCCGAAATAAATCGAGTCCCAGTTCACCGATGGCGACCACGCGTTCATCGTCCAGGGCCGAGCGCCTTAGCAATGCCTGCGTATCCGCCTGCCAGTGCTCTGTGTCCAGCGGGTGAACCCCGACGGAGTAGCGCAGCTCTGGAAATCGATCAGCCAGAGCTCTGATCGCCGGAATCTCGGACGGCTCTACACAGGCATGAAGCAGAGCAGTCACGCCCGCTTCGCGCCAGCGCGCTGCAACATCATCGAGATCGTCATCGAAGCTGCGGAACACGATGTGACAGTGACTGTCAATCAGCGTGGGTGTGGACGTCACGGGGAGCTGAATCGCGCCTTCGCTCCCCATTGTGCCGAGTGCAACTCAACGACTGGGTTCCAGGACCTTACGGACGGCCGCCGAAAGCCTGGACTTCTGGTTGGCACCGTTGTTGCGATGCAGAACGCCCACTTTCACGGCCTTGTCGATTTTGCTGAAGGCCGCACTCATCGAGCTCTGAAGAGACTCCTTGGCGGCGTCTCCAGGCTTCTCGGTGTAGGCGTCACAAGCGAGGAAGCAACGCTTCATCAAGGTGCGAAGGGAGGACTTATAGGTGCGGTTGCGCACTCGATTGCGCTCAGCAACCTCAATCCGCTTCTTCGCTGCTTTGTTATTGGCCACTGAGGCGAAAACGATGCGAACAATCAACCACCATACCGACAAGCCTGCCAACCCTCTGAGCTTGGATTTAGCTTGAGCAACTGTTTTCTTCTTTCACTTGCCTGTAAGCAGCGCGGTTCATGAGGTGGATGGCCCGGCACCCTTCCCGCTGCGCTTGGTGCGGGATCTCGAGACTGCAGCGAAGGAGTTACGGCGTCTGACGTCGCGGACCACCAGCGATCAACAGGGCGATGCTCGCGAACGGGTCGATCAGATCCTGGAGGATGTCTGCCGCCGAGGCGACGCCGCGGTTCAGGAGTTCACCGAACGCTTCGATGGCTTTCGGCCTGAGCCGATTGCGGTTCCCACCGGTTGTCTTGAGCAGGCATGGCGAGAGCTTCCACCGGATCTGCGTGATGCTCTCGAGCTGGCCTGCCGCCGAATTCAGGAATTTCATCAGCGACAACGCCCCACGGATATCTCCATGCAGGGTCCTCATGGGGAGCAGCTCGGACGGCGCTGGAGACCGGTTCAACGGGCTGGGCTCTATGTCCCTGGAGGACGGGCCGCCTATCCCAGCACCGTGCTGATGAATGCCGTTCCAGCCCGAGTGGCGGGCGTGGAGGAGATTGTGATCTGTTCACCGGCGGGGTCGGACGGATGCGTGAGCCCCGTTGTGCTCGGTGCCGCTCACCTCGCCGGCGTCAGCCGGGTGATGCGCATCGGTGGAGCCCAGGCGATCGCCGCGATGGCCTTCGGCACGGACAGCGTTCCGAAAGTGGACGTGATCAGCGGCCCAGGCAATCTCTACGTAACACTTGCGAAACAAGCCGTTTATGGACGGGTCGGCATCGATTCACTGGCGGGCCCGAGCGAAGTTCTTGTCATCGCCGATCAAAGCGCCAATCCGGCGATGGTTGCTGCTGATCTGCTGGCCCAGGCAGAACATGACCCCCTTGCCGCTGCTGTTCTGATCACCACAGACGCCGGACTGGCTGAAAGCATCGGAGCCGCAGTGAGCCAACAGCTCCTGGATCACCCAAGACGGGAAATCTGCGAAGCATCACTGCGCGACTGGGGATTGGTGATCCTTTGTGAAGACCTGGAGACCTGTGCCCAACTGAGCGACAGCTTCGCTCCTGAACATCTCGAGCTGCTTGTGGAACGTCCCGAGCCGTTGGCGGAACGGATCCGCAACGCCGGCGCCATTTTCCTGGGCCCATGGTCACCCGAAGCCGTAGGGGACTATCTCGCCGGACCAAACCACACCTTGCCGACCTGCGGTGCAGCTCGCTTCAGCGGAGCGCTGAGTGTGGAAACCTTCATGCGCCACAGCTCGATGATCGGATTCAATCGCGCAGCGCTTGAGGCGACCGGTTCAGCCGTTCAACAACTGGCTGGCAGCGAAGGACTGCACAGCCATGCCGAATCGGTGCGGCTAAGGCTCAACTAACGCTTTTCAAGGCTGCGCACACCCGCAACGTCTCCGCTGATTTCGCCGACAAGCACCTCATCCGCAAGGTTGACGAACAAACCGTTCTCCAGGACACCGGGAATGTTGTTGATCGCCAGCTCGAGAGCAACGGGGTCAGCAATCCCTCCTTCAAACTTGGCGTCCAGCACCAGGTTTCCCTGATCCGTGACGATCGGTCCTGCCTTGCGCTGGGCCATCCGCAGCTCCGCATTTCCGCCCATGGAGGTGAGCTGTTGCTGAACCTGACGCCAGGCCCCAGGCAAGACCTCAACCGGCAACAGGAAGCTGAGGTTGAGGCGATCAACCAGCTTGGTGGAATCAACCACCACCACAAAACGCTCAGCCCTGGCGGCGACCAGTTTCTCCTGAACGTGGCAGGCCCCACCCCCTTTGATCAGCTGAAACCCCGGGTCCACCTCATCGGCTCCATCGATCGCCAGATCAATGTGTTCCACCGCATTGAGGCTGAGCAGGGGGATGTTGAGTTCGGCAGCCAGGACCTCCCCCTGAAACGAGGTCGTCACACCGACGATATTTTTGAGTTCTCCGCTGGCGAGCTTCGAACCCAGAGCCTTGATCATCAAGGCAGCTGTCGAACCTGATCCCAGACCAAGAACCATGCCGTCCTTGATTTGTTCGACGGCGGCATCTGCGACCGCCTGCTTCATCTGAGTCTGGAGATCAGCCAACGCGCCAAAAGAAACTGGCGGGAACGTAGCAAGGTGTTCAGCTCATCCCCGCAAGCGCAGCCGGTTTCACCGACAGGGTCAGTTCACGCCCCTGCCGCAGAACATGCAGAGGCAGAGGTTCTCCAAGGCGAGCTGAATCGACCACTTCGAGCAGGACCTGGGGATCCGGCACTTTGGTGTCCGCAACCGCGACAACCAGATCGCCACGCCGCAAGCCAGCCTTTTCAGCAGGGCCATCAGGCAAAACGCTCTGCACCAGTGCTCCTGAGCGCTCCGGCAACTGAACCAGCGAATTTGGGTCCTTGTTGTGTTCGCGTGCGATGCGGGCCGTCAAAGGGACCAGTTGAAGGCCGATGTAAGGGTGCACCACCTCACCCTGATCGAGCAGTTGATCCACGACCCGCCTGGCGAGGTTGATTGGAATTGCAAAACCAAGGCCAGCCCCTGGGCCAGAGCGCACCAACGTATTGATTCCGATCACATTGCCTGCGGCATCAACCAGAGGGCCACCGGAATTTCCAGGATTGATCGCGGCGTCGGTCTGGATCAGATCCAACCGCTTATCGGAGAAGCCCAAGCTGTTGATATTGCGGTGAAGGCTGCTGACGATGCCGAGCGTCACCGTTCGCTCAAGGCCATAGGGCGTGCCCAGGGCTATCGCCCAGTCGCCCACCTCGAGCGCTTCGGAATCCCCCAGTGGAGCTGAGGGGGGGGCTGAACGCCCCTCCAGGCGCACAAGGGCAAGATCCGTGACTGAATCGGTGCCAATCACCTGTCCATCACGCTGTTCTCCATCCGCCAGGGTGAGCGTCACGGCATCGACACGTTCCACCACATGGGCGTTGGTGAGCACCAAACCCTTGTTGTCAATCAGCACCCCCGATCCCTGGCCCCGTTCTCGTTCGGGGCCTTGAGGGGGATCGCCAAGGAGATCCCGTAACAGGGGGTCGATCAGTGTTGGGTCAAAGGGTTGACGCTCGACCGGCCGCTCCGTGTCGATCCGGACCACGGAGGGAGCCACCCGCTGCACAACATCAGCAACAAAACTGTGCTCGAGCGCCATCGCCGGTTGAATGCCGAGCAGGAGCATCAACCCGATCAAAAGTGAATGAAGCCATCGATCAACCATCAACTTCATGCCAACTCTCGATCAGTTGTAGGGGAATCTCACAAGGATTCGGGTTCAGCTTTCTTGAGTGATGCGATCGAGCGTCCATACGACTGTCGTCAGCCTGACCTCCATTAGATCGGCATTTGGGAGCATTCTGCAGCGACTCACGCGTCTGGTGAAGACTCCATGAGCACGGTGGCGCCGGTTGGGTCTTTGGATGATCCGAATCAGATCAGAGATGTGTTTTTTGGGTCATGAAGGTGCCAAGCCCTGATGGCGTTGCTATTCAAAATGCACATGATTTGCTTGCATGCATTTCTCCAAGTTTCTGGCATCTGGAGCAGCCCTGGTTGCCATTGCTGCTCCTTTGGTGTGTGGCCCCAAAGCATCTGCTCAAAGCCTTGAGCTGAAAGCGGTCATTCTTGAAGAGGTCAAACCCCTCTACACCAAAACCGAAAACGGCTACGAAGGTTTCGGGGTAGACATGCTGGAGCAGATCCGCATTCAGTCCGGGCGTCGCACGGTCTCTTACCAAGTGGCATCGTCCGTCAAGGACGGCTTGGGAGCCGTGGTTTCTGGAAAGGCAGACATCGCTTGTGGCGTTGCTTTTACATGGGGCAGAGCAGCCACGCTCAGTTACAGCCTCCCGTTCGCCATCGGAGGCACCCGCCTTCTTACAGCCAGCAATACGACGATTGATGGAACACCAGATTCCCTGACCGGAACAACCGTTGGCGTGGTCAAGGACTCCGCATCGGCAATGGTCTTAAAAAGCGTCATCCCTGGTGTCAATCTCAAACCTTTCGCCACGCCTGCTGATGCGCTGTCAGCCTTCAATTCAGGCGAAATCAGCGCCCTGGGCGGTGGCACGCTTTGGCTTGCTGCGAACAGCAGCGCCAGCAGCACAGATCTCGTACCGCTTCGTCCTTATGGACGTGCAGGGATTGGCTGCATCGTGAACCAAAAAAATGGGAGTTTGCTTTCCTCCACCAACATTGCTGTCGGCCAGGTGATGCAGTCCTATGTGGATGGTGATGCTGGAACCCGCGAAATGGTCAACCGTTGGATCGGACCGACAAGCAGCGTGAAACTCACCGAAACAGCCATCACCGGGCTGTATTCGTTGATCCTGAGCACCACAGCTGAGATGTCGACCTCCGTCACGGCAGGCATTTGACGGCGTTCAGCCCAACTGCGATT
The DNA here is from genome assembly GCF_000515235.1 of Synechococcus sp. CC9616. Classification (NCBI taxonomy): domain Bacteria; kingdom Bacillati; phylum Cyanobacteriota; class Cyanophyceae; order Synechococcales; family Synechococcaceae; genus Synechococcus; species Synechococcus sp. CC9616. The sequence continues at coordinate 1,399,278 of NZ_KI911558.1, forward strand.
CGACGTCACAACCAAGGACCAAACCTCTACAGAAACCGATGAAACGCTCATTAATCGCCTTCCAAGCTCTGCTGGCCTCCAGTGCCGTGATCTGCCAGAGCGCAGAAGCCTCCTCCGTTTACAACACCCCAGATCAGCTCGAATCGAACTCCCTCGAGTCACGCATCGAAAAGGCCCGCAGCGGCAACTGGAGCGGCCTTCTCCAGTCCGTTGACCTCGATGGCGAGCTCGTCGCCAAGGGCAAATGGGGCAATGGCGGTGGCCACAAGTTCAAGAACAGCCGCGGCTCCGGTAAGTGGAAGAACGGCAAAGGCGGCAGCAAGTGGAGCAACAGTCGGCCCAAGTGGGGTAACGGCTCCTATTACGGCGGCTGGAAGAACGGTGGCGGCTGGAAAAACGGCGGCGGCGGTTTCGTGAACTGGTGATCTCGTCCACAACAGCAACAGGGCCCAACCTCAGCAGGTTCGGCCCCATTGGTCTCGTGGTGGTCCAGTCCACCTCCCTCTGCAATCTCGATTGCTCCTACTGCTATCTCCCCGATCGGCAGAAGAAGCGCGTCTTTGATCTCGACATGCTGCCGCTGCTCATGCAGCGCATCCTCGAAAGCCCCTATGCCGGGCCCGAGTTCTCCTTGGTGTGGCACGCCGGTGAACCCCTCACCCTGCCCACCAGCTGGTACGACCAGGCCACCGAGATCATCTATCGCTCCCTTGATCGGTTCGGTGCCCAGGACATCCAATTCGATCAACACGTCCAGACCAACGCCACCTTGATCAACGACGCCTGGTGCGATTGCTTCCATCGCAATCGCCTCATCGTTGGCATCAGCGTTGATGGGCCCGAGGACATCCACGACGCACACCGGCGCTTCCGCAATGGACGCGGCTCCCATGCCCTCGCCATGAAGGGCATCGAAACCCTCCATCGCAATGACGTTCACTTTCATTGCATCTCCGTGCTCACCGCCGAGGCCATGGAGCAACCCGAGCGGATGTACCGCTTCTTCCGCGACCACGGCATCAACGATGTCGGCTTCAACGTGGAGGAGCAGGAGGGCATCAACACCTCCTCATCCATGCAGGGGGCCGATATGGAGGCCAAATACAGGGATTTCCTGCGGGCCTTCTGGCGCCTCAGCGAGCAGGACGGCTATCCCGTCATCCTCCGCGAATTCGATCAGGTGATCAGCCTGATCCAGGGCAATCAACGCATGACCCAGAACGAGCTCAACAGGCCCTTCTCCATCCTCAGCGTCGACTCCCAAGGCAATTTCTCCACCTTCGATCCAGAACTGCTCTCCGTTGCCAGTGATCGCTACGGAAGTTTCAACCTCGGAAACATTCGAGACCTTTCCCTCCTCGACTCCACCCAAACCCCACGATTCCGTCAATTGATGGATGACATGAACGCAGGCGTCGATCGCTGCCACGACGGCTGCGAATATTTCGGCCTCTGCGGCGGTGGCAACGGCAGCAATAAATTCTGGGAACACGGCACCCTCGCCTCCAGCGAAACCAACGCCTGTCGTTTCGGCACCCAGATCCCCGTTCAGGTCCTCCTTGAACGCTTTGAAGAAGGTCCGCCTCTTCAACAACCAGCGATCAAACAAGCCGTTTGATTGTTTCATTCAATTTTTGTCCGCACCCAATGAAGCGCACCAACGTTCTCCTGCTCGGCACCGCCGTTGGCATAAGCCTGCTAGCCCCTACACAGAGCCTTGCCGCCTGCAAGTTTCTGATGCCTCTTGGAGGTAACGGCAATGGACCTGAGCCTTACATCGTGAAGAAACGGGTTGAGCGTCCCAAGGGCCTGATCGGCAACGCGGTGGGACGCACCAACTGGAACACCGACTTTGTGGTGGATCAGCCCTACCGGAGCTACAAGCTGTTTTTCACAGCCGATTCAACTGATGGTCAGCCTGGCGAATATCCGATTGAGGCGTTCCTGAAATTTGCGGGGGGGGGATCCATGAAAGTTGTGGACGAAAGGATGAAGCCGCCAACCGGCACTGGCGCCCAGTTCGGCCCCTTCAGCCCACCGACAGGCAAGGGCATCAGCCAGGTGAACTTCAAGATCGGCGCCAACAATGATCCAGGCGGCACTGGATTCAGCTACCGGATCTCTGTTCAGGGCTGCAACTAGCCTGCTTACCAAACCATCAAAAGAGGGCGGCCCGACGGTCTTCTACATTGAAGAGGTGTCCGGCGGGCATCTCCTTCGGGGGACAGGTCACAACTGAAACGCGCGTCGGGCCGACGCCCGATCTCCGTCCGCCTTGCCGCATCCTCTCCTGCCAGAGCTTGAGACACTGTCCACCCAGGTGGCGGCGACCCAGGCTTTTGAGTTGTGCGGAATCCAATTGCTCACGCACATGAGCCCGATGACGCTGGAAGTGCAGATCCGACACAGCAATGGAGCTGATGTGAACCTGGACGATTGCGCCCAGTTCAGCGGGGTGCTGGGGGAGGCTCTGGAGAGCTCAGAGCTGTTGAACGAGGCGTACGTCCTGGAAATCAGCAGTCCAGGGATCGGTGAACAGCTCGCCACCGATCGGGACTTTCAAACCTTCCGTGGGTTCCCGGTGGAAGTGACCCATCGCGACAACAACGATGCCGAACATCGTCTCGACGGGTTGCTGCTCGAACGCGACGAGGAAAGTCTGCAGATCAACATCCGAGGACGCATCAAGCGCATCCCGCGAGATCAGGTGATTGGCGTTCGTCTCACCAGTCCGAGCGCCTGAGCGCTCCGCACCCTTCCCTCTTCCCCTTTCCCTCCAATGGCTCTCGTTCTTCTTCCCGGTCTCAGCAATCTGATCGACGACATCAGCGATGAGAAAAAGCTGCCGCCCCAGGTTGTGGAGGCGGCACTGCGGGAGGCGCTTCTGAAGGGCTACGAGCGTTACCGACGCACCCTGTACATCGGTATCAGTGAAGACCCCTTTGATGAGGAGTACTTCAGCAATTTCGACGTCGGACTGGATCTTGACGAAGAGGGATACAGGGTTCTGGCCAGCAAAATCATCGTGGACGAGGTCGAAAGCGAAGACCATCAGATCGCGATCGCTGAAGTGATGCAGGTCGCCGAGGATGCCCAGGTGGGAGACACCGTCGTCCTGGACGTGACCCCGGAGAAAGACGATTTCGGCCGCATGGCGGCAGCCACCACCAAACAGGTGTTGGCTCAAAAGCTGCGTGATCAGCAGCGTCGGATGATCCAGGAGGAATTTGCCGACCTTGAAGATCCCGTCCTGACCGCCAGGGTGATTCGCTTCGAACGCCAGAGCGTGATCATGGCCGTGAGTTCCGGCCTGGGTCGACCGGAGGTGGAGGCCGAACTTCCACGCCGCGATCAGCTGCCCAACGACAACTACCGGGCCAACGCCACCTTCAAGGTGTTCCTGAAGGAAGTGAGTGAGGTTCCCCGGCGAGGCCCCCAGCTTTTTGTCAGCCGATCAAATGCTGGGCTGGTGGTCTACCTGTTCGAAAACGAGGTGCCGGAGATCCAGGAAGGTTCTGTCCGCATCGTTGCTGTTGCCCGGGAAGCCAACCCTCCCTCGCGTTCGGTTGGACCCCGCACCAAAGTGGCGGTCGACAGCATCGAACGGGAGGTGGATCCCGTGGGTGCCTGCATCGGAGCCCGAGGCTCACGCATTCAACAGGTCGTGAACGAGCTGCGCGGAGAGAAGATCGATGTGATCCGCTGGTCACCCGATCCAGGCCAGTACATCGCCAACTCACTCAGTCCGGCCCGGGTCGAGATGGTGCGACTGGTCGATCCGGTCGGTCAGCATGCCCACGTATTGGTTCCACCGGATCAACTGAGCCTGGCCATCGGCCGAGAAGGTCAGAACGTACGGCTGGCGGCACGCCTGACCGGCTGGAAAATCGACATCAAGAATTCCACCGAATACGATCAGGCCGCTGAAGACGCCGTTGTGGCTGAGTTGATTGCTCAGCGGGAGCAGGAGGAAGCCCTGCAGCAGGAGGTGGAGGAACGCCTGGCAATCGAACAGGCAGCACGAGCAGAGGAAGACGCCCGCCTGCGTGAGCTGTATCCGCTGCCTGAAGACGAGGAGGACTACGTCGAAGACCAGGAGGTGTACGCCGAACAACCTGCTGAGGGAGACGTGTTCGAAGAGCCAGCAGCCGAAAGCGAGGCTTACACAGAAGAAAGCTCAGACGAGCCAGTTGTTGAAACTGACCAACAGGAGCTGCAACCTGAGAACGACCCCAACGGAGCCCGGTGAACGATCGACCCATCCTGCGTCGCTGCGTGGCCTGTCGCCAGCTTCTGGACCGACGCCTGCTCTGGCGGGTGGTTCGCGACTACAGGGATGGGGTTCTCCTTGAGGAAGGCATGGGTCGTTCGGCCTATCTCTGTCCCAAGGAGGCTTGTCTTGAGGACGCACGTCGGCGGAAGCGTCTGCAAAAGGCCCTGCGTTGCCAGGTGCCCGATGCGGTCCTCGCGACGATGCAGAAGCGGCTCAGTTCAACGACTAGAGAATCCGCTGAGGCAAACTAAACATTGGACCTGCTTTGCGTAGGGCCACCGAGGCACTTCGTGCCCGGACCGACCGGAGACCCCACCTGAATGACCAGCAGCGGCAAAGTCAGAATTTACGAGCTGTCCAAGGACCTGGGCCTTGAGAACAAGGACGTGCTGGATGCTGCCGACAAGCTGTCGATTGCGGCCAAAAGCCACAGCAGTTCCATCAGTGATGACGAGGCCGGTCGGATCCGCAACCTGCTGAAGAACGGTTCCTCCAAGGCCGCCAAAGCTCCCAGCAGCCAAGCCTCAGCCCCTGCGAAGCCGCCAGCGGGTAAAGCAATCCTGTCTGTGAAGAAGGCGTCAGCTCCAGCAGCGGCTTCGACGTCCTCCGCTCCCCCTGCAGCCGCTGCTTCGCCCGTCAAGCCGACAGCTGCAAAACCAACAGCTGCAAAACCAACAGCTGCAAAACCAACAGCTGCAAAACCAACAGCTGCAAAACCAACAGCGGCGAAACCGTCTCCTGCGAAACCTGTCATCAGCCAGGCGCCGCCAGCCCGCCTGGCTCCGGCCAAGCCAGCAGATGAGAAACCAGCGGCACCCACACGCCCGATCTCCCCAGGTACGCCGGTCAAGTCACCACCGCCAAGGCCTGCAGCAGCGGCCTCAAAACCGACGTCACCACCACCGCGTCCCAGCGCCCCAGCAGCCGCTGCAAAGCCGGCACCTGCAAGGCCCACGCCTGCAACACCTGCCAGAACCGCTCCAAGACCTGCGTCAGCCGGTCAGCCGCAAGGCCGGCCTGCCCGACCTCAGAGTCCACAAATCGTTTCCAGGCCTAGCCAGGGCAATGCTCCACGGCCCGGAGCTCCAACGCGGACCGGTGCGGCACCGAAACCAGGCGGCCCAGCCAAAGCAGGAAGTCCAGCCCGTCCAGCGCCACGCCCAGAGCTTGTGGGCAAGCCACAACCCAGGCGACCGGAAGCCGGTGGTACGCCACCGCGACCAGGCGCACCATCACGGCCTGGGACCGGAGTTCCTTCACGTCCCGGTGCTCCGGTGCGTCCAGTTCCAGGAGGGCGTCAGGGAGGCGTCACGCGTCCTGGGGCTCCCCAGAGACAAGGTCGACCGACACCCCCAGGCGGCCGCCCCGTCACTCCAGGCCGACCTGGTGGCAACACCCTGGAGCTCGTCGGCAAACCCATCCGCCGCGATGGCAGCACCGCCGGAGGCGGACCTCGCCCAGGAGGCTCCCGACCGGGTGCACCCACGCGTCCTGGTGCTCCGTCCAGGCCAGGCATGCCCAGTGGGATGCGCAAGCCAGTGGCCCCTGGAGAGCTCATGCAACTCCAGAAGCCAGTGGGGCGTCCTACCGCGCCGCCACCAAGACGCCCTGAGCCTGGAAGCAAACCTGGTTCCGGAGCCGAAGCCAATCCTCCGGTCTCACGGCCGACGGCACCGGCAGCCCCCCGTCGCCCATATGGAGCGCGCCCCGGTGCTCCGGGTCAGCGCCGTCCCGGCCGCCCCGATTGGGATGACAGCGCCAAGCTCGAAGCCCTGCGCAGCCGTTCGCCCCAGAAGCAGCGCCAGAAAGTTCACATCATTGGCGAGAACGACGACGCGCTGACGGCCGAAACCGGTGGCTTTGCCGGGGAACAGCAGGCCATGGTGCTCTCCGCCAGCCTGGCTCGGCCGGCCAAACCGAAATCACAGCAGCGAAGCGCACCGAAGCCGGTGGCGGCCATTCGCAAGCGCAAGAAAGAAACCACCCGACAACGTCAGCGGCGTCGGGCGATGGAATTACGTGCGGCGAGGGAAGCCAAGCAGGTCCGGCCGGAAATGCTGGTGGTCCCGGAGGACAACCTCACGGTGCAGGAGCTGGCGGACATGCTCAGCGTGGAAAGCTCCGAAATCATCAAATCCCTCTTCTTCAAGGGAATCATCGCCACGGTCACCCAGACCCTGGACATGAACACGATCGAGACGGTGGCCGAGGAATTCGGCGTGCCGGTTCTCCAGGACGACGTGGAGGAAGCCGCGAAGAAGACGGTGGAAATGATCGAGGAAAAAGACCTCGATCATCTGATTCGCCGTCCACCTGTGGTCACGGTGATGGGCCACGTCGACCACGGCAAAACCAGCCTGCTCGATGCCATTCGCAAGGCGCGGGTCGCCGCGGGCGAAGCGGGTGGGATCACCCAGCACATCGGTGCTTACCAGGTGGAGATCGAGCACAACGAGGAGCAACGCAAACTCACCTTCCTCGACACACCAGGCCACGCAGCCTTCACCGCAATGCGGGCGCGGGGCACCAAAGTGACTGACGTCGCCGTTCTGGTGGTGGCGGCCGACGACGGCGTGCGTCCCCAGACCCTGGAAGCGATCAGCCACGCCCGCGCTGCGGAAGTGCCGATCGTGGTGGCGATCAACAAGATCGACAAGGAAGGGTCCTCCCCCGATCGCGTCAAACAGGAGCTCTCCGACCAGAACCTCCTGGCGGAAGACTGGGGTGGAGAAGTGGTGATGGTGCCGGTGAGCGCCATCAAAGGCGAAAACATCGACAAGCTTCTCGAGATGATCCTCCTGGTGACTGAGGTGGAAGACCTCCAGGCCAATCCAGATCGTCTGGCTCGCGGAACCGTGATCGAAGCGCACCTCGACAAAGCCAAAGGCCCCGTCGCCACGCTGCTGGTTCAGAACGGCACCCTCAAAACAGGTGATGTGGTGGCCGCCGGCCCGGTGCTTGGCAAGGTGCGCGCCATGGTGGACGACAACGGCAAACGCATGAAGTCCGCCGGCCCCTCCTACGCCGTCGAGGCGCTGGGCTTCAGTGAAGTGCCAACCGCTGGAGACGAGTTCGAGGTTTATCCCGACGAGAAATCAGCTCGCTCGGTGGTGGGTGATCGAGCCTCCGATGCACGCGCCACCCGACTGGCGCAGCAGATGGCCTCACGACGGGTGTCGCTGACGGCCATGTCCGGTCAGGCCAGCGAAGGCGAGCTGAAGGAGCTGAACCTGATCCTCAAGGCAGATGTCCAGGGTTCCGTGGAGGCGATCCTCGGCTCGCTAGAGCAGCTGCCCAAAGACGAAGTTCAGGTGCGTGTTCTCCTTTCCGCACCAGGCGAGATCACTGAAACAGACGTGGATCTGGCGGCCGCATCCGGAGCGGTGATCGTTGGCTTCAACACCTCCATGGCATCAGGCGCCCGCAAGGCTGCTGATGCCACCGGCGTGGATGTGCGCGATTACGACGTGATCTACAAACTGCTGGAGGACATCCAGATGGCCATGGAAGGCCTTCTGGAACCCGAACTGGTGGAGGAAGCCCTTGGCGAAGCCGAGGTGCGAGCCGTGTTCACCATCGGCAAGAGTGCAGTGGCTGGTTGTTACATCACCAACGGCAAGCTGCAGCGCAACTGCCGAGTGCGGGTCCGTCGCGGCAAGGAAGTGGTCTTCGAAGGCGATCTCGACTCCTTGCGCCGCAACAAGGACGACGTCAAGGAAGTGGCCAGCGGCTTCGAATGCGGCATCGGCTGCGATCGCTTCGCCAACTGGGAAGACGGCGACATCATCGAAGGCTTCAAGATGGTGACCCAGCGACGCAAACTCACCACCTGACGCCGCGAGATGCCGTGAACTCCCGCCGCGAGCCCCTGCTCTGGCTTCAATGTCTCGCAATCGGAGCGGTTCCATTGGAACTGCTCCTGATCCGATTGGTGTTGGCCGGAGCTGATCCGGGCCCTGTGCCGGCGGTCGAGCGCTTGCTGATCTGGAGCGTCGGGGGTCTGGCTGCGGCCGTCGCCCTGTGGAAACGCCCGGCGGACTGGGGCTCTCTGCTGATGGTGCGGGTCCCAACCGCAACGCGAAGCCTCGAGCAACAAACCCTCAGTGGCCTGCAAGGGAAAGTTAGTGGCTTCGCCGCCTTGCTGGCTGCCGCACTGCTGCTGCCAGTGCTGTGGTGGCTGGATAACTCGGCCGGGTTGATTCAGGAATTCTCCCCGCTTCTGGGGCAGTCCCGACTGGCGACCCTGTTGCTGAGTGCCCCGCTGCTGGCCCTGATCGTTTGGCAACTCCAACAGCTGACGCAAGCTGTGATTTGGCTGATTCAGGGCGAACTCAGTGACACCACAGAGGCCCTCGATCAGCAGAAACTGTTGCTGGAGCGCACCAGCCTTGGCCTGCAACTGCTCCAAGTCGAGCCGCTGGAATGGCCAGAACCCACACCAACACCCTCACCGAAACCGACCCCCGAACCCACTCCCGAACCAGAACAGACTCCTGAGCCAGAACCGACTCCTGAGCCAGAACCGACTCCTGAGCCGGAGCCAACACCTGAGCCGGGATCAGACGCTGGAGCGCTGGCGATCGAACCAGAGCAGAGAAGCGAAGAGGATGAGGGCGCCAACCTGAATGCCGAGGTCGCTGATCTCGACAGCACCTCCAGCGGAAGCCCGGAAGGCCATCGTGAAGAGGCCCAGCCCGGCGGAGGCGAAGAGAGCGAACCAGAGGGCTCGCCTGAGCCCACGCCAGGGGGTCTGTGATTCCTGAATCAACCGACGCCGCAGCTCAGGATCCAAATTGTTCTCGCGCTTCTGCGGGTCAGACAAGTTGAACATAACTTTGCTCTCAAATGATAAATTGATCCTGTTGCCGATGTAGCTCAGCTGGTAGAGCAACGCTTTCGTAAAGCGTGGGTCGCCTGTTCAAGTCAGGTCATCGGCTTTAGCAATTGTTCAGGCATGGATAAAAACCAATTTCCATCGACGAAATACCCGATTCACCACCTGGACGGCGAGAGCGGCGAATCCTGGATGGGCCTGATCGATGGAATTTATGCCATCGCCATGACATTTATTGCGCTTGAATTACCAGAGCTTGTCATTGCGCTTGTCAATCTCAAAGAGAAGAATATAAAAAGCGAACTTATTGTGTCATTAATCGGATATGAATTCATTGCCTATACAGCAACTTTTTTGATGCTGTATGAACTCTGGACAGTGCACAAAAGCATCCTGAAAATCGGCGGCCTCAAGCAAAAGACCCAGAGCCTTTGTAACAGCCTGATTCTTGCCCTGACATCACTGGGCGTAGGGAATATCATTTTAATCTTGAATGAAAAAACAAAAGCCGTTACATCTCATATCACGTCCAACAGCAAACAAATTGATATCATGTACGACTGGTTCGACAATCATGATTTTCTTGGGCTGTTCACAATGATATTTTTGGCCTTGATGTTTTTCCTGATGTCCCTGCTGGCCAGCAACAGCGAGAGTCACCGAATATCGCAGGACCTGCAACTCCTATCAAAAAATCTCAACATTCGAGGTTTATATTTTGTAGCGTCTTGTCTGCTTTGGATTCCGCTTGCCTTTGGCAAATCAGTTCTCTTTCCCCCTGCCCTTGTGGTGATCCTGTTTTTATTCCTGAGCTTCAACCAGGATGCGATCGACACGTTCCTGAAACGCTGGCGCTCTCACACTTGAACTAACGGCAAAGGGCCTTGAGTTTTGGCAGAGAACACAACTGCTCACCACGGGTGATCTGTCCATTGAGGAGATCTCTCCAGGGAACAATCCAGTGCTGAGGATCCACGTCGTTGATAACCTCAGCAGCGTCGGGACTGGGAAGGAACACCACAACACGGTCCGCAAGATTGAGGTGATGCCGCAGCCATGGCGTGAAAATCTGTTGTTCAACCAACCGCTGGTAGGACCCATCGGCGACGGCAGCCTCAAAGCCCTGCTGAATCGCAGCAGCCAGGGGCTGGTTGTTCGGACTCACATAGAAGAAGCCGGTAAATGGATAGGCCAGCAAGACGTGCGGATCCAGAACGGTGTCCGTTGTGGTGTCCGCAACTAGCCGGGCCTCTCCTTCCAGTTCAGCGATGCCGCGAGGAAACAAATGCACCCGGCGGTTGTCGACTAGGCGGAAGAGATCCTGCGAGGCCGCGGTGAAAGTCTTTAAACCGGAGGCATCAAAGATCTCCACATCGCTCCATCCAAAACCTTGCAGCAACACGATGGAACGCAGATCGTCGCGGTTGTTGAGGGTGGCGAGAACGTCGAGCTCATCTACATGACTCCAACCAGCACGCAACCCAAGAAGGCCGCCTGTGATCGGAATCGGAATCGGACGCAAGCGACGGTTAAGTTCAGCATCGGCGCCGTACACACCCACCGTTATCGACATCGTGTTGGCTCCCTGCAAGAGTGCCACCGCCTCATCCTGTGAGATCAGCTCCTCGCTGAGCCCCATGGCATAGGGCTGACCGCTGCTCTCCAACACCAACTTGAGCAGCTGAAATCTGAAGTCGTTCTGATCCTGGCCGGGGTTGCGATCCAAAACGACGGCCAGGGTGCCCTTGGGCAAAGCCCGCACCTCGTTAGCGGTAAGGATGAAGCGATCGTCAACCTTGGCCCGTCGATAAGTCAGGCGGGGCTGGATCATCAGTGAACCAACCAGCAGCAGCAGGATCGTGATCGCCGCGGTGATCAGGGTCCACAGTCCAGAGGGTTGTGCCGTGTCGTTGGGGTTTGGGCTCATGAAGCGACCTTCAGGGAATGATCAGGGCAATACCGAAAATCGTGATCCCCACATAGCTCGGCAACAGCAGCACCCGCATCCATTTCGAGATCCTGGCGCTGTAGTTGCTCAGGTGGTTAACGATGATTTCGTCGGCGGCCACCACGTAGAGAATCCCGAGGAAGATGATCAACTGAAGATTGCCAATGAAGCCCGTCATGGCGGTCACCGGGAGCTGACCGGCAATGAACACGTAATTACCTCCGGCCGACACCACGGCCGCAAGAATCAGGTCATCGCGGCTGCGGGTGATCAACAAACTCATGCAGCACAGCCCCACCGCGAGCATGTAACCCAGAAAATCAGGGGCCACAAACAGCAGACTGCGGCGCTGAATCGGTAGATCGAAGGACACAGTGGGTAGACGACGGACAGCGACACCTGGCGCTGGCGGACGGCCGAGATCGCTCATCAGGCTCAAATTGGAGGCATAGGCGTTGGGGTCCTTGATCAACCAACCGGGCAGCAGCAGCCCAGAGTGGATCACATACGGTGCTTGATCGACCACATCCAGATTCACCGCTTGCAGCGGATCCTCAAGACCGATCATGACCTGCAACATCTGGGCATCGAAGGGATAGCGCTGCAGGCGCCAACGCTTCACGATCGCGGAGCGCACCTTGTACAGCGACCAAACTTCGCCGTTGAGTTGATCACGGCGCACCCGGTCAAAACGTTGCACGTCGCCGTCGTAGATGCCGTTCAAAACTCGAAGTTGATCACTCGGATTGATCTCGGGGTCACCTTGCCATCGGGTCCAGACGTACAACTCGATTGAAAATTGGTCCTGCAGCAGATCGATGTCACTGATGTTGGTGGCATAGGCGCCCACCCGCAGAGGTGGCACAGCAACAGTGACTGGCGGCTGTTCAGCAGCACCCCAGTCGATGGCTGCCAGTTCCGTCGGCGGCTGGAGCGGAAGCCGATCCGCGGGCTGCACCATGCGCCACCACCCCGATGACAGGACGAGTCCGCAGGCGATCACGGCCAACACGAGAGCCATCAGCCTCCGTTGTCGACGGGGCGCACCAGTCAAGGCCAGCAACGGTTGTCAACTGACTCCACCATGACAAGGTTGAGGCATTCTCACCACCCGGCTTCGCTCCATGGCCAGAGCAACGCCAGTTCCAAACAGCAGAGGCAACTACGGCGATCCCACGGACACCAGCCACTGGGATTACCTCACCATCCTGTTGCAACTGCTGGGACGGGTGCGTTTCGACCTGCTGGCGATTGCATTGCTGGCGCTGCTGGAGCTCAGGCTGCAGATCCCCAAAGTCTGGTTGCTGAGCAACGAGGCGGTGTCGGTGCTGGGCATCGCGATGTCGATCTTCATTGGTTTCCGGAACACCCAGGCGATCAGCCGATGGTGGGAGGCACGGACCCTTTGGGAGGACTATCTCAACAGTTGCCGCTACTGGGTGGACGGTCTGAGGGCCTACCTCTCCGACAGCCAGTGGCAGAGCGAACGGACCCGGAACCTGGTTCGCTTGCAGCTTGCCCAGGCGTGGCAGCTGAATTTCGAGTTGCGCAACTTCTGGCATCCAGACCTGCGTCGGATGCAAGAGGACCTGCTGGGGCAGCTCAAGCTGCCGCAGGACAGCACGGTGCGCAGCCTCTCCGTCGCGCGATCGCGAGACATCCAGCATCTCCATGCCGACGAATGGATCACGGAAATGGGGCGTCGCCAACTGGTGGAGATCACGATCCGCTGCAATGAGGCCGTCGGAGGCCTGCAACGGGTGCGCAACACCCCGATCCCACCCCCCTACGACATGTTCGTGCGCCTGATCAACTGGGTGTTCGGCTCGCAGCTGATCCTTGCCTTCAAGCGCAGTGGCTCGCCGACCACCGGCATCCTGTTGTTCGTGGGTTTTCTCCTGGCCGAACGCATCGGCGCTTATGTGGAAGGACCCTTCGACCAGGACGGCACCAGCTTTTCTCTACCCCTGAATACGATCTGTTGTGAGATCAGCGAAGACCTGATGCCAGGCGATCTGGACTACGGCCGATACCGCCCCTGCCGAAACCCGGTGTTCTGGGATTGATGACGGGCCTGTGGAGGAGCGACCTGATTCGCCTGGGATCAGCCAGCAGCGGCCTGTTGCTGATCCTGTTCCTGGTTGTTCATCTGGCAGGAGTGATTCCGTCCCTGATCGCACCGGCCGTCTTTGAGGCCTACGCGAGCTCGCTGCATCATGCGATCTGGCTGCCGCTGCTGGAGACAACTCTGGCTGCCGCGGCCCTGCTCCACATCGTTACAACCCTTCTGAAAGCCATTGGCAATCGCCAGGCGGGCAACAGCGCCGCGCTGATCAGCCGCCGCGGCCAGCCGTTGGCCGCACTGGCGAGTCGCAGCAAGGTGGCAGCCGGAATCATCACCCTTACTTTTCTGATCATTCATCTGCAGCAGCTGCGATGGCCTCGCCCTCTGGACGGCAACGAACGAGCCGCCCTGATGGCGGTGCTGCACAACCCCGTGAATGCCACCGTTTACTGCGCAGCAGCCATCACCATCACCCTTCATCTCATTCATGGCGGTGAAGCCGCCCACAGAAACCTCGGCTGGCTTACACCAACGAACGGCACCATGATTCGTCGTGGCGGACGACTGCTGGCCACCGTTCTGGGAGGCGGTTTTCTGCTGATCAGCCTCGCCTTGACGGTCGCTGCTGTGTCATGAGCGGATCTCCAGACCCACGCCTGCCAAGTGGTCCGATTGCCGGAGCCTGGCAGCGATGCAAAGAAAGCTTCCCCCTGATCAGTCCGGTACGGAAAGGCCAGATCGATCTGCTCGTGGTGGGCACCGGCCTGGCCGGTGCTTCGGCGGCAGCGACCCTGGCGCAACAGGGTTATCGGGTCACCGTGCTGACCTATCACGACAGTCCCCGACGCGCCCATTCCGTCGCTGCCCAGGGCGGTATCAATGCCGCACGTCCAGTGTCGGTCGATGGCGACAGCATCCACCGACTCTTTGCTGACACGCTCCGTGGTGGCGATTTCCGGGCGCGTGAAGCCGGTTGCCAGCGGCTGGCGGAAATCAGCAGCGGCATCATCGACCAGTGCGTCGCCCAGGGTGTGCCCTTCGCCAGGGAATACGGAGGCAGCCTGGCGACCCGAAGCTTTGGAGGCGCCCTGGTGAGTCGCACCTTTTATGCCCGCGGCCAAACCGGGCAGCAGTTGCTGTACGGGGCCTACCAGGCCTTGATGCGACAGGTGAAACTCGGACGTGTGCAGCTGCTCACCCGCCGCGACGTGGTGGAGTTGATCACGGTGGATGGCGTGGCCCGCGGGGTGGTGACCCGACACACAAACAGCGGGCAACTGGAGGTGCACACGGCCCGTGCGGTGCTGTTGTGCACCGGTGGATACAGCAACGTCTACTTTCTGTCGACGAATGCACTGAAATCCAACGCCAGTGCCATCTGGAGAGCCCATCAAAAAGGGGCTTTGTTCGCCAATCCCTGCTTCACCCAGATCCACCCCACCTGCATTCCCAGCGGCGATGCCTACCAGAGCAAGCTGACGCTGATGAGCGAAAGCCTGCGAAACGACGGACGCATCTGGCTGCCGAAACACGCAGGCGACCAACGCGACGCTGATCAGATTCCGGAACAGGAGCGTGACTACTTCCTTGAGCGGATGTATCCCACCTACGGCAACATGACGCCGCGGGATGTGGCCTCAAGGCGGGCGCGTGAGCTCTGCAATGCAGGCCGTGGGGTTGGTCCTGGCGGACGCTCGGTGTACCTCGATCTCACCGATGCGATCAAGGAGGAGGGCCGGGACGCGATTGCCGCCCGCTACGGCAATTTGATGACGATGTATGAGCGGATCAGTGGAGATGATCCCTATCGCAAACCAATGCGCATCTACCCAGCGCCTCACTACACGATGGGGGGGCTTTGGGTGGACTACCAGCTGATGAGTTCAATCCCAGGCCTGTTCGTGCTGGGGGAAGCCAACTACTCCGAACATGGGGCCAACCGCCTTGGGGCCAGCGCACTGATGCAGGGCCTGGCGGATGGTTATTTCATTGCACCGGCCACGGTGACGGCCTGGCTGGCGGGTACACCGGCATCGGAGATTGGCGAGGAGCATCCCGCCTGCCGGGACGCCCTCAACAGCGCCCAGACCCGCATCGATCTCCTGCTTAAAAACCAAGGCCACAGGCCGGTGGATGGCTTTCACCGCGAGCTCGGTGCCTTGATGATCGATCGTTGTGGCATCAGCCGACACGCTGACGAACTGCGGGATGGTCTTCAGCAGGTGGCCCGATTGGAAGCGCAGTTCCATGGGGAGGTCCGCGTTCCTGGCGAACACGAGGGACCCAATCCGGAACTGGAGAAGGCCCTGCGGGTCAGCGATTTCTTCGGGCTAGCGAAACTGATGCTGCGGGATGCGCTGGCCCGGGAGGAGTCCTGCGGGGCGCATTTCCGTGAAGAGCATCAGTCCTCTGAAGGGGAAGCCCAACGGGATGACGTGAACTTCGCCCACATCGCCGCCTGGGAATTCAACGACCATGGCGATCCCGTCCGCCATCAAGAGCCTCTGACGTTCACGGCCCTGCAACCCTCCACCCGGAGCTACCGATGAAACTCACCCTGAGGATCTGGCGGCAGCAGAACCCGGATCAACCGGGTGCTTATCAGGAGCACGTGCTGGCGAACGTTTCCCCTGAGCTATCGCTGCTCGAAGCCCTTGATCAACTCAACGAACAACTGATCAGCGATGGGGAACGGCCCGTCAGCTTCGAGCACGACTGCCGCGAAGGGATCTGCGGCAGCTGTGGCTTTCTGGTGAATGGTCAAGCCCATGGGCCGAGGGCCGCCACCTCCGTTTGTCAGCTCTATCTGCGTTCCTTCCAGGACGATGCCGTGCTGACGCTGGAGCCATGGCGTGCCACGGCCTTTCCGCTGATTCAGGATCTGATGGTGGATCGATCCAGCCTCGATCGAGTAATCGCCGCTGGGGGCTATTGCTCAACGGGAACGGGGCAGGCGCCGGATGGCAACGCCCTTCCCATTGGCAGGGATCAGGCCACCAGCGCCTTCGACACCGCCACCTGCATCGGCTGCGGCGCCTGCGTTGCCAGTTGTCGCAATGCCTCAGCCAGCCTGTTCGTGGCCGCCAAACTGGCCCATCTCGGCCAGCTGCCGCAAGGTCAACCGGAGCGCGGGAAGCGAGCCCGTGCCATGCAGGAACGCATGCAGCAGGAAGGCTTTGGCAGTTGCAGCAGCAACCTCGAGTGCGAAGCGGTTTGCCCTCAGGAGATCTCAGCGGATTGGATCAGTTGGATGCATCGCGAGCGATCACTGACGAGCTAGGCCGCCATCCGAGCCGACGATGGAGGCCAGCTCAGAGTGTGCTAATTATCACATCCAACTTTGGATGTGATTCATTGACAGCCCAAAGCCAACGTGAGGCTGCGGGCAGCGTCCAGCCATCGCAATCGCTTCGATATCAGCCATGATTTTTTCCGAGCTGCACAACTTTCTATTCCTAAAAGGACGGAAAGTTGCCAGTACAAGTTTTGAGGTTGCCTTATCCAAAATCTGTGGCGCCGATGACATCATCACCCCAATTACCCCTGTTGATGAACGCTACCGGATTGATCTTGGCTATCGACACGCACAGAATTTCGGGGCTGATACCGAAAAGCTTGATGCCTATATAAAAGCAGTCAAAAAAGCCGAGCCAGGCCAGTTCGAGCAGATCAAAAAACCAAAAGGGACGATTCAAGACCACTGCACATTGCGGGAAGCATGGGATTTCTTTGGGGAACGGCTGCGCAGCAAACGCATCATCGCAATCGCCAGAAACCCGTACCAGAGCATCCTCTCGCGCTTGAACCACATGGCGCGTTTTGATGATTACAAAAAAAGTGGAGACGTGATCTGCGCTTCACAGGAACAGCTTCAAAACGAGCTCAATGTTTTCATCAAGAAATTAATCAACGAGTCTTACCCAAAGAACATCGCTCATTACACAGCGCCTAGCCAGACATCCATCCCCCTCGAGGTGACTTACCTCAAATTTGAACACCTCCAATCTGAACTGGATCAGCTTCTGGCAGACCTGAACATTTCAGACAAGGTATCGCTCCCGCACCTCAAAAAAGGACAGAACCTACCTAATGAAGCCATTCTCGATGTCGCCGACGCGGATCAACTTCGGATTATCAACGACTATTTCGACGATGAATTCAAAGCCTTTGGCTATCAAAAACTAGAGGCCTCCCCCGCCTAGACAGCCCCGCCTAGACAGCCCCGCCTAGACAGCTCCCTGATCAAGCCCTGGCGCCTGGTTGGCACCGATTACAGGCCAGCACAGCCACGGCCGGTAGCGGCCACAGCATCAATAGCCTGCGCTCCTCGACCATCGCCTAGCTGCTGCATGATGAAATCGGCCTGCAGGCCGAGCAGCAGGGTCTGACAGGGAAAGGCATTGCGCGCTGTCGCCCGCCGAGCCAGGGATTCCGCCTGCAGGATTGCCGTCTGACAGGCGGAGTTTTGGCCGCCTTGCAAACAGCGCATGGCATTCGCCTGCAAACCCGACCAACTCGACGCCTGGGCAGGACGCGCCCAGGCGCCTGCCAGCAACAAAGCAATCAGGACTGTGACGGGACCGCTGCGCATGCGCTCGTCGGGCAATTTGCTGAGATGATGCCTGAATTCCGCCCGAGCTCCGTGTACACCGACTGGACTGCGATCGCCCTGCTGCTGTTCACGGCTGTGCCTTTGCTTGCGGTGGTCGGCACGGCCACTTTCTTTGTGGTGAGAAATAAGGAGAAGGCTCCCCTCGGCTGACCTCTGTCCTCTGTCCTCTGTCCTCTGTCCTCAGCGACGAGGCTGAGTCACTGCTCTCAGCCGGGACATTTCGATGTCCGACTTGGCATTCATGAGGATGGGGGCTGGCTGCAGAGCCGACGTCAGTTGACCGGTACCAAGGCAGGTGAGGCAAGTACGAAAGCGCTGGCCAGAAACCCGCTGGATACCGCTGCCTCCGCATGTAGTGCAGGTGTGCATAACAGCTGAATCCGTGCTCAAAACAGTGTGCGCGGAATCACAGCATTCGATCCCGAAGGCTTCCTTAAGAATCGAGTACATACGTGCTGCGATGAGTCAAGTCCTGCAACAACTCACGGGCTGTGAGCCGTGCTCCAGGCGCCACCAGAGAAAGGCTTGCCGCCAACTGCCCCGTAACCGCAGCCGCATCCAAACCGGCGTCCTGCAAGGGGGCCAAGCCTGCACTGGCTTTACGTTTCGACAACTTCTGACCGTGTTGATCCCGCAGGAGCGGCACGTGCAGAAACCGGGGCGGCTGTTGGACGAGTGCCGCATAGACGCTGAACTGGGCCGGAAGGGACGCACGCAGATCCTCTCCACGGACCACATCGCTGATCCCGAAGCAGAGCTCATCGATCACCGTGGCCAGCTGATAAGCGACAAAACCATCGGCGCGACGCAAAACCACATCACCGCTGCCATGGGGGTCGTCATCAGGAACCCGCAATCGCCAACTGGGCAGCCGCTTGTCCTGCCATCCCCAGCGCTTCTGACCCATCCGACAGGTTCCCGGGTAGATGGGATGGTCCAGGAGCATGCGGCGGGAGCAACGACACGGGAATAGGGCTCCAGCGCGTCGCAACCAGGAGAGCCATGCGTAATAACGGCCGCGGTAGTGGCTCTGAAAAATGGCTGGGCCGTCCCAGTCCAGACCGAGCCACTGGAGATCCCTCTGGATCGAGGCCTTGGCTCCAGGACTGTTGCGCGGAGTGTCGAGGTCATCGATACGCAACAGCCACACTCCGCCGTTGCGCCTGGCCTCCAACCAGGAGGCGAGCGCGGTTCTGAGGTTGCCGAGATGCATCACCCCGGTGGGGGACGGGGCAAAGCGACCCCGATAACCACCTGATCGCAAGGCATTCCCCTGATCAAGCAGGCGACGCAGGTGATCGGGCAGCTCAAGCCCCTGGCGATGCATCAAAAAAGGCGGCCCGTTGGGACCGCCCGTCGCGTCAGGCATTCAGGTCGCTGATCAACCCTGAACGCGATCCTTGAACATCTTGCCTGCGGTGAACGCCGGCACGCGCTTGGCAGGGATTGCAATCTTTTCGCCGGTCTTTGGATTCAGACCCTGACGGGCTGAACGCTCGCGAGGCTCGAAGGATCCAAAACCGAGGATAGAAACCTTTTTGCCTTCCACAACGGAGTCGATGATCGTTTCGATCGCTGCATCAACAACGAGGGAGACATCGGTTTTGGTGAGTTCCGTACGAGCGGCCACCAGGTTCACCAGGTCAGCTTTGTTCATTTGAAGGGGGGGGTGGAGGCGGAGACGGCTCTGATACGGCGAAATAAAAGCGCCGCTGCCTTCCCGTGCGCGCCAATCGTATGGACGTTGCAATGGAGCTGCAAGCGACAAGTCCTGTGCCGCAACGCTTTAGGACGATGGCGAGGACGTCTCCCAACCGTCAAAAGGCACAAGACGCTCACCTCGCAAGGCGCCGAGGCCTGCCCCAGAAGCCAGTTCAGGACTGGCTTCTGAAGGAAGCCAGTCGCGCAGATTCTCGAGACTGCGCCGCTGGCGCGGCCAATGAAATGTGCGGCCATGGCGCATTGGGCCGACACGTCCAGGAGACAGTGGCGTCAGCAAACGCCCGCAGAAGAGCAGGTTTGCGGGCGACGGCGCGAACACCACGCAGCTTCCCGGCGTCGGCCCTGGGGTCCAAAGCAATCGCAAGCCATTTGCCGTGGTGTGATCGCCTTTGAAGGTGTGCAAGGGCTGAACGCTGGGAAGCAGATACGCCTCCTGCTCCTGCACCAGAACCGGCCAGCCGAACCGCTCCTGCAGGCGCCGCAGCCGCCCATGCCCCTCACGGCTGGTGAGCAGGATCCAGGGCGTGCGTCCCGCCGACAGCTGCTCAAGGGCCTCAAGCGTGGCCTCGGTGAATGGTGGACAGTCGATCAGGACTGGTTCGCCAGCATGTTCCAACCACCAGGAACTGCCGCCCTGACAGTCGCGGTTGGGCGGAAACAACCAGAGATCGGGTCGTAACTGCTGCGGCGGCCGGCCGGCCTCCAGGGCCATGGTCATCGACATGACGTTCAGCACCGGGGCAAACCACTAGTTTGAAATTGTCCGGTCCTTCAGTGTTGAGCAGCACGCACCCAGGCACTCCCTGGCCCCTGGGCAGCAGCCTCACCGAGCGGGGAGTGAACTTTTCTGTGGCCGCTCCGGCCGCCAATCGGATGGAGCTGCTGCTGTTTGAAAACGGCAGCTCCCATGCGCCAGAGCGGGTGATTGAGCTCGATTGCCGCAAGCACCGGTCCGGCGATTACTGGCATGTGGAGGTTGAAGGGCTCGGCGAAGGATGCTGCTATGGCTATCGCGTCTTCGGCCCTCTGGCGCCGGGAGCCCATGGCTTCCGCCCGTCGAAGGTGCTGCTGGATCCAGCGGCGCGAGCGATCACCGGTTGGGACGTCTACGACCGGATGTTGGCCACTGGGCCATCCACCAACGCCCACGCCTGCCTCAAGGCGGTGGTGACCGAGCGAGAGGCTTTCGACTTCCAGGCCCACCCCCGTCCCCGCAACAGCTGGCAGAAGACCGTGATCTACGAGCTGCATGTGGGCAGCTTCACCAATCGGGCCGACTCGGGCGTGGAGGAAGCCCGCCGCGGCACCTACTTAGGGCTGATCGAGAAACTGCCGTACCTCCAGGAGCTGGGAATCACGGCGATCGAACTGCTGCCGGTGTTCGCCTTTGACCCTGCCGATGCGCCCCCTGGACGCGACAACGTTTGGGGTTACAGCCCCCTGAGCTGGTTCACGCCCCATGCCTGCTACTCCACGGAACCCGATCCACACAAAGCCCGCCAGGAATTCCGCTCCCTTGTTGCCGCCTGCCACGATGCAGGCATCGAAGTGCTGCTGGATGTGGTTTACAACCACACCACCGAAGGCAACCGCAATGGACCGATCCTGAGCTGGAGAGGCTTTGCAGACCTCACCTATTACCACCAGGGAGAGGACGGCGACTATCTGGATGTGAGCGGTTGCGGGAACTCGATCGCCGCCAACCAGTCGATCAGCACCCAGTTGATCCTGGAATCGATGCGCTGCTGGGCCCTTGAACTGGGCGTGGATGGCTTTCGATTTGATCTGGGAATCGCCTTGAGCCGTGGCGAGGGGCTGGCGCCACTCGAGCATCCGCCCCTGTTTGAAGCGATTGAAGCCGACCCACTCCTGAGTGATCTCAAGTTGGTGAGCGAGCCCTGGGACTGTGGTGGCTTGTATCGCCTGGACGATTTCCCCGCCCAGCGCATCGGCACCTGGAACGGCCATTTCCGTGATGGCCTACGCCGCTTCTGGAAAGGGGACGACCACAGCACCTGGACCCTGGCGCAACGGTTCAAGGGCTCTCCAGATCTCTACAAAAACAAGGCTGCAGCGCTCGGCCGCTCGGTGAATCTGATCACGGCCCACGACGGTTTCACCCTCGCGGACCTGGTGGCCTACAACCACAAGCACAACCTGGCCAACGGCGAGGACAACCGCGACGGCGAAAACCACAACAACAGCTGGAATCACGGCGTTGAAGGCCCCACCAGCGATCCGAGAGTGATTGCCCTGCGGCGGCGCCAGCAACGCAACCTGCTGAGCACGCTGCTGCTGGCGAGGGGGGTGCCGATGCTGCTGATGGGCGACGAGGTGGGCCGCAGCCAGGGCGGCAACAACAACAGCTGGTGTCAGGACAGCCCCATTAGTTGGATGATCTGGAATCAGGACCAGTGCGATCTCGATCTGCAGTTGTTTCTCAAGCGCCTGCTGGCCCTGCGCCGGGCCTTGCCGCAACTGTTCAATCCGCTGACGGCACCTCGGGAGACCGTGAGCAAACAACCCCATGAACAGGGCGACATCTGGCGCCAGTGGCATGGTGTGGAGCTGAGCAAACCCGACTGGGCAGAATGGTCCCGCACCCTGGCGACCAGCCTGCACATGGGCAGCCGTGGGGCCCTGTTGTGGATGGGGTTCAACGCCTACGAAAAAGGACTCAGCTACGAGCTGCCCGTACCGGCATCACCCTGGATGCGGGTGATCGACACCTCCCTGCCCAGCGGCAAGGACTTTCCAGCTCAGCCTGTGCCGTTCACAGGCGTGGATATTCCTCTTGAGAGCCGCAGCTTCGTGCTGCTGCTGGCACGCGAAGAGGCGTTGAACCTGTCTCTCTGATCGAAGCGGGCGGCGGGAATCGAACCCGCGTCATCAGCTTGGAAGGCTGAGGTCTTACCATTACACAACGCCCGCACTGGTACACATGAACCACATCCCCTGGGGGGTGGAAAGTGTGTCAGTACAGATTCATTATGACGGTCCGCCCGACCACAGCTCACGCTTGACATCGTCTGAAGCAGCCCAAGGCGGATCCCGCCAGCGCCTGATGCTGGCTTACGGACTTGGCGATGCCGGAACCGGTCTGGCAGCCACCCAACTGGGCTTTTACCTGTTTCCTTTTTTCACTTGTGAAGCAGGAATGCCGGCCTTCATCGCCGGCTCCCTGCTCACGGTGCTCAAGGTCTGGGATGCCTTGAACGACCCGTTGATCGGCTGGCTGAGCGACCACACCGAGAGCCGCTGGGGTCCACGACTCCCTTGGATCCTCACAGCAGCACTGCCGCTCGGCATCAGCCTGGCCGCGATGTGGTGGGTGCCTCCCGGGGATCTCTGGCAGCGCACGACCTATTACGCACTGATGGCAATCCTGCTGATGACGGCGTACACCAGCGTGAATCTGCCCTATGCAGCCCTCGCCACTGAACTGACGCCAGACACCACCGTGCGGACACGGCTGAACGCAGCTCGTTTCACCGGGTCCATCCTCGCTGGAACCATCGGTCTCTCCGTGGCGGTGATCGTGCTGCGGGAAGGCGGAGGTGGCTACGCCCTGATGGGACAGATCACGGGCTCGGTGGCCGCCGCCGCCACCCTGCTTTGCTGCTGGGGACTGGCGCCTTTTGCTAAACGGGCCCAACGCCCTGTCCCCAACAGCGAGCGACCGCAGCAACAGCTGAGGCGCGTGATGGCCAATCCCCGCTTTATCCGGGTGCTGGGGCTGTATCTGCTGCTCTGGTTTGCCGTTCAGCTGATGCAGGTTGTGGCCTTGATCTGGCTGGTGCAGGTGGTGCATGTGCCCTCATCCCAGGCGACGCTGCTGCTGCTGGCGTTCAACATCGCCGCTTTGCTTGGGCTGCAGCTCTGGAGCCTGATGAGCAACCAGCGGGGACGGATCACTTCATTGCGCTGGGGAGCTGGGCTCTGGATCGCCGCCTGCCTGGTTTCAATGGTTTACCCCACCCTTCCCGACACCGCAGACCTGCTGCAGTTGCTGCCGCTGGTGGGCCTGATCGCGCTGGTGGGATTCGGAGCGGCCACGGCCTATCTGATTCCCTGGTCCCTGCTGCCGGATGCGATCGATGCAGATCCTGAAAAACCGGCCGGGATCTACACGGCCTGGATGGTGTTTGGCCAAAAGTTGATTATTGGTCTCACCATGACGGTGTTCGGCAGCCTGCTCTCACTCACCGGCTACATCTCCAGCCGAGGGAATTGCAGCGGCGCCCTGAGCTTCATCGATCAACCCGACTCTGCTCTGCTGGCGATCCGGCTCTGCATGGGACTGATCCCAGCCGTTCTGGTGGTGCTTGGGCTTGTGGTGATGCGAGGCTGGCCGGATCGAGGGGCTCACCTGCAGGCCAACGCCGGATGAACACTCCCCGCTGGCTGAAACGACTGGGAGCGAGCTGCCTGATCGGTGGGCAGGCCGTTGCTGCCACCTTGAAAGGTCGAATCAACATGGTGGATCTTCAGGATCAACTGATGGAGGCCGGCCCCGGCAGCATGCTGATCGTGCTGATCATCTCGGTGGCTGCCGGTTCGGTATTCAACATCCAGGTGGCCGCAGAACTCACGCGCCAGGGGGCAGGCTCCACGGTGGGCGGCATCCTGGCGATCGGATTGGCGCGTGAGATCGCACCGTTGCTCACCGCCTGTCTGCTAGCGGGAAAGGTGGCAACGGCCTACGCGGCCCAGCTGGGCACGATGAAGGTGACGGAGCAAATCGACGCAATCACCATGCTGCGCACCGATCCGGTGGAGTATCTGGTGGTGCCCCGGATGATCGCCATGGTGGTGATGGCACCGGTGCAGTGCTTCTTCTTTTTCATCATGGCGATCTGGAGCGGACAGATCACCAGCACGGAGTTTTACAACATCCCCCCCGCGGTGTTCTGGACCTCGGTGCGCAGCTGGATGGACCCCGAGGATCTCCCTTTCATGCTGGTGAAAGCCGTGGTCTTCGGGCTGATCATCGCGATCATCGCCTGCGGCTGGGGGCTGACCACCCGAGGTGGCCCCAAAGAGGTGGGCACAAGCACCACAGGCGCCGTCGTCATGATCCTGATCCTTGTGTCGATCATGGATGTCGTCCTTACCCAGGTTCTGTTCGGCGTATGAGCTCCACTCCAAACAACGTCACCTTGAAACCGGACGTGCGACTGCCCTTGCTGGTGGTGGCTCTTGGCACTGCTCTGCTGCCGCTGCCATTGCATCCATGGCCAACGTTTGTGGTGGTGCTCTTCGGTCTGTTTCTGCTGCTCCAGACCTTCAGCCTCAGGCTGGAATTTGAGGAGAGAGCCCTGATCGTATGGCAGAACGGACGCGAGCTGCGCCGTTTCCCCTACGACCAATGGCTGGCCTGGCGCCTGTTTGCACCCTGGCTGCCGGGCTTGTTCTATTTCCGTGAGACGAAAAGCATTCACTTTCTGCCGATCCTGTTCAGCCCAAAGGAGCTGCGAGATCAGCTGGAATCACGACTCGGCCCCCTGGAGCAGCCTGCGAACGACAGCGATCCTTAACAAAACAGCACCTGCGGATGTAGAGAATTAAAAGAAACTCAGACAGTTCAGGATGAACTGATCTAAGACTAATCTCCGCTCAAAATTCGTCTATGGCAGAAAATGACGTCCTGAAGAAAACAGCTCCTCAGTGGTTCGGCTATGAATCGGCGCAACGCAAGCGTTATTTGAAATCAGAGGAACAGGAGCTGTGCAATGCATTCGGCCCCGAATGGAGAGAGGTGATCAGCGAGAACCCTCAGGCTTCTTGATCGGGGATTCATCCAGGTCAGCTCGCCGCAGCGGAGATCGTCGATGTCCTCCGTGAGCATGCTTTGACGACAAATGCAGGAGGCATGAGGCTTTGTCGTGATCCTCAACTTTGCTGAGTCTGCTCACCAACTTCCATGTGTCCTGTGGTGAAAGCTCCCCCTCCTCACTCCATTTCAGTGAAGAAAGTTCGGTAGGGCACATCAAGTGGTTGCATTGCGTTCAGGGCAAGGTAAAAAATTCTTCCCCGTAGAAAACGCCAGATTCAAGACAAAGAAACAAAAAAGCCGAAGCTCAATATTTCCGTAATCATTGGCATCGTCTCAAGATTTGAAATCTTGCTCAAATCATTCATTAGGTCACGTCGGCCGATACAGCGCTGTGGAGATGATCAGGGAGATGGACCGACGTCTCGTTTTTGGTACCTCTGTCCCTGAGTTCAGCCAATTGATTTGAATGGGTGACGTGACGACATCAGGCCAAGCCGAGATGCCCGACGACACCGACCTGACGCCACAGGATTCCGCTGATCCCCAGCCCAGCTCAGAGGCCAGCTCAGAAACCACCTCAGAGCCAACCGCCGGGGACAATGCCCATCGTTCAACAGCGGCCGAGACTGGCCCCTTGATCGAGCTGGCCCTCAAGGATCTGCAGGGACGCCGTGAAGATCTCGAACGGGACATTGCAGAACTCACAAGCCGCAAGCAACAGCTGGAGACAGAACTGAGAAGCTCCTTCGCTGGCCAGTCGGATGCGATCGCCCGGCGCGTGAAGGGCTTTCAGGAGTATCTCGGCGGTGCTCTGCAGGACCTGGTGCAAAGCGTGGAGAGCCTGGAGCTGGTGGTGCAGCCGATGGTGGTGAAGCCATCGCCGCTGGATCAGCAGGGCCTGGATGGCAGCACAGCAACAAGCTCCGAACCAGCTGCTGCAGCGGCAGCCGTGGCCGACACCTTCAAGCCGGACGAAGCCCTGATCCGCGATGCGCTAGAGCGGTTTTTAAAACAACCCGATGTCTACGCCGATCCCTGGACGCTGCGGCGCAGCATCGACACTCGCGACACGACACTGCTCGAGGACTGGTTCTTCAACCAGGGTGGGCGCGGTGCTCAACCCAGTCGCGGCAGTCGTCCCCGCAACATCCTGGTGAGCGCTGGCCTGATCTCGATCATCGGAGAGCTCTACGGCGATCAGTTCCAGTGCCTGGTTCTGGCGGGCGGTCCTGAACGCTTAGGTGAGTGGCGACGCGGGCTGCAGGATGCCCTGGGACTCAGCCGAGAAGACTTCGGACCCAGCAGCGGCGTTGTGTTGTTCGAGCGCCCGGAAGCCTTGGTGGAGCGTGCCGATCGCCTGGAAGAGCGGGGCGAGGTGCCACTGATCCTGATCGATGCGGCTGAGGGCAGCATCGAGATCCCCGTGCTGCAGTTCCCCCTCTGGCTGGCCTTTGCCGCCGGACCGAACGAACGCCTCGACGACGACGACCTGCTGTGATCCTGACGACGCTGTTGCTGATTGCGATCGGCTACCTGCTGGGAGCCATCCCCAGTGGTTACCTCGCAGCTCGCTGGCTGAAGGGTATCGATCTACGTGATTGCGGCTCCGGCAGCACCGGCGCTACCAACGTGCTGCGCAATGTGGGCAAGGCGCCGGCATTGGTGGTGTTTCTGGTGGATGTGGGCAAGGGCGCCCTGACGGTGCTGCTGGCGAAAAGCGCTGGCCTGAACGACTGGGTTCAGGTGCTTGCAGGCCTGGCGGCATTGGCTGGTCACATCTGGCCGATCTGGCTGGGCTGGAAAGGCGGCAAGGCGGTGGCCACAGGCCTCGGGATGTTCCTGGGCCTGGCCTGGCCGGTGGGGCTGGCCTGCTTTGGGTTGTTTATAGCGGTGATCTCGATCTTCCGGATCGTGTCGCTCTCCAGCGTGGTGGCCGCCATCGGCCTACCGCTGCTGATGCTCATTTCCGGCAGCGGCAGCGCCTACGTGGTGGTGTCGCTGGTGGCGATGCTGCTGGTGCTGTGGCGGCACCGCAGCAACATTCAACGGCTGATCGCCGGCACCGAACCTCGCATTGGGCAAAAGCAGAGCGCGAACTGATCCATCTCAATCAAAGAAGTCAGGCAGGTCTTCGATCACGTTGTAGGCCCAGGTTGAATCACTGTCGTCAAAGGTTTGTTCATTAAAGAGATTGTCGTAAATCGCAGGAAAATTCACAACATCATCCGCCCCTACACCAATCACATCCTCCTCTCCTAAACCGATCACATCCACTTCAAACTGTTGGCTTGGATCATTGAGTTTCTTGGCCAGACGATCCATCTGCTTGTTCAACTTGCCCTGCATCTTCGGCCACTGGGCCACACCATCGTTATCGAGGTTGTACTGAAAAGAACCGTCATTGTTGTAGAGCAGACCTGCTGCCGTGATCTCATCGCCGCCCAATGATTCAGGCAAAGGAATAGAAACACCAGAACCATCCCCATCCCGGTTGTCCCACCACGGACGTCGCTCCGGCCGGCCATCCGTCGCCACCGTGATCGCCACCGACTCATCAGATTGGATGTCGTTCGTACGGCGCTTTTGACGCAACAAATGGGTCAAGCCCGTGAAAGCACCCAACATCTCCGTTCCGGAATACAGGTTGGAGGCATTCACCCCCAGCTCTTTCCAATTGCGCGGAAAGTAATCATCCTCCGTTGGCTCCGGCAGGTCGTAGGCCTCCCAATTCGGATTGTTCTCAATGCTGTTTCCGTAGATCTTATTGGGCGTCGATGTCAAAAGAATTCTCTGAGCAAGATTCAAACCCTCCTCACCGGGAGAGGCACCAGCGAGCAAATTATTAGACCGGAAATCCTCCCGCCGGTAGTCAACGATATACCCATACGTAATCAAATAAACCGTTAAGTTACCTGCCTTTTTGCCATCATATGGATCATCGACCAGTTCATAATCCTGCAGTGTTTGTGCCAGTGATTCCGATGAGTTGGACAAGATCGCATTTGTCGAGGTTTCACCAAAGCTTTCAAAACTGTCATCATTGATGTTGCGGAATCCGAAGCCCGCCTTGGCGGCTGCCTGCTCAAAGGAATAGAAGGCGATGCGGTTCTGGGCCTCCAACATCGTGGGAGCAGAGGTTTGGCTGGTGGATGGCTCTGGAGACAACATCGATGTTGAATTGTTCATCAACAGATAAAGATGAGAATCCGGCACCTGCTCGATGCAGTCACTGGTCGCCAGGCTTGCTGTCGCCTCTTCGGAGGAACGCTCATCAGCAAGCGTCAGCGAAAGAGATTCCGTTTCAACGAGATTTTCTCCAGCCTGAATATCAATCTCCAGCTTGAAGTGATCCACACCCTCCGCCACACGTATCTCGCCCTGCAACGCTCCAGATTGGAGATCCTTGGAGCTGTAATCCTCTGATGGAATCACCGAGACGCTGTAATCATCCCGATCTTCCTCAAATCCCGATGGCACAAAGGAATACTCATAGGTCTTTGGCCCTGCGTTATCCGCAATCAGATTGACGTCGTAAATAAACCTGGACACAAGCACATTCTCATCATCATCCGGACTGCAATCCACTTGCGCATTGATGGAGGTCACCTGGGGGCCGAGCGGATCACAGATTTCGAGATAATCACCAAACCCAACGCTGGCGGTCAGCCCCGTTCCATCCTCAACACCGCCACTCTCCTGAGGCTCACCGATGGAGAGGGTGAGCGCTTCCTGTCCTGTGATCTCGCCCGTCGCATTGGCCGCAACAGACACCACCACATCACTGACATCCTTACCCACCAGAATCGTTCCGATTCCACCGGACTCACGCTGAACCTGAACATCCACCGCGTCCCCCTGCAAATCTGTGAATTCCAGATCATTGATCGAGTAATCAGCCGTCAACGACAAGTTGTCTATTCCAAGTTCGTAGCCGTACAGCGTCGGCAGCCCTGGATCAAATGAGGCGCGGTAATAGAAGCTCAGATCTGTATCACCGTCATCCGAATCACTGCAATAACCAAGACCATCAAGAGTCTCGAGAACAGCACTTTGCTTGCACTCATGATCAGCCAAACTCGCTGTACCTGAGACCGACGACCGGTCGTTGGCGAGGGATAACTCCAGAGCTTCCTCACCCGTGATCGCCCCTTTGGAGGTCACCGAGACCTCCACCCGGAACGACTCCACACCGGCATCCACCTGCAGTTGTCCCTCTCTGCCGGGCTGCTTTAAAAACTCAACGCCATCACTGTTGACGACGTCAATTCCAGTGATCTCAACCGGATCGCCTGAGGAACCAGTCTGAAAACCCGATGGCACAAAGCTGTAGTCGTAGATCTGGGGCAGATCACCGGGCTGCACAACAACATCAAAACTGAATGTGGCGCGCTGCTTGTTCGTGAGCCCTTCCGGCTCACAGGCCGCCACACCCGTCACCTGGTCCACCTCTCCAATCGTTGGCGCACAGTCGGCATCCTTCAGGCTGTTGGACCCTTTTGCCTCACTGGAGTTATTGCTGATCGTGAGTGCCAATGCCTCCTCACCGGTGAGCACCTGGTTGGATTTCACATACACATCCACCTCAAACGTCTCCATGCCCGCAGGCACAACAATCTTTCCAGCGGTCTTACTTGATGGCCTCAATGCCACATCATCAGGGAAGACAATCTCCTGGAGGCGATAGCCACTCTCGCTCCACTCACCCAAGGCTTCAAAGCTGTATCCATACAACTGCGCTTCCGTTCCAACCGGATCAAACGACACCTCAAATTTGAACACCGCATCTTTCTTACTTGACGTGCCATCAAGCTCACAGGCTGATGTTGCCTCCACACGTTGCACCTCTCCTGCCGATGGCAGCGGAAGAATGCAATCGTCATTCAGCGCTGCTGCGCCCTCAACAGCAGTTGCTCCAATGGTTTGAATTCCATCGCCATTGGGACTTTCATAAGCATTTGTAAGCGTCAGCGTGATCTCTTCATTGCCAACAAAGTTCTCGCCTGACAGCAAGATCTCGGCATCAAATGACCGCACATTTCCTTGAACTTTGATGTAACCCGTACGTACTGCATCAGCCTCTCGATCCAGAACGTCTTCATCAACCCGCTCAACGATCTCGACCCCTTCATCCACTAAACTGCCATCTTCAGCGAAAGCAATCAAATCTGAATGTTGGACCTCATAGGTCCCCCCCTCGAGACCAGCAGCACCTAATTCATACTGATAATATTGAACATCATCAGTTTCCTCACGCTCAACGTTGAACAGGAACTGCGCCGCTTCCTGCTCAGAACTTGCAGCCTCATCATCACAAACAGCTTTGCCCTTGATTGATTCAATCGCGCCGGGAAAACATTCCTCCAAGCCATCACTGATGACCTGTGCGCTCTTTTCTTCCCCTGTCACCGCGAGCATCAAATCCAGCTTGACCGCGTCGCCAGACTCCAGAGAAGCGATCGGAAGAGAAGCCTCGAAAATAAACTGCGAAACCCCTGAGCCATCGTCATCTTTTTTATCAACAAAAAATTCATTTTCATCCGGCCCAGAAGAGCCGACTAGACCTATACTTTTCCCACTAGAATTTAATATCTTAATATCACTAGAGTCCAAAGAAAAAGCTTCGCTGGATCCGCCGTCTCCAACCAGAGTCAGATCAAAATCAAAAGGACCATAGAAGTCTTGCTCCCTAAACACATACTCCCAGTCGCTGAGATTATCGAGGATTACATCAAACTTGAACAACCCTTTTGTGTTTAAGCCGGCACCACTCTCATTGTCACAGCTGGCGCCAGCAGCTTCAAGAGTGAAATCAGGTGGGAGCGGAGGTGCCGGTGAATTCGTCGCCCCGCCAAGATCCGTAAACCCCCTGCCGACGTATTCATTCAAGTCGGGAACGCTATACCCCGTGTATTGAGGGACCGGATTGATGATTCGATTGCCTAATTCATCTCTTTCAAAACCTTCATCATTTTCCTTAAAGTTGAATACATAAAAAGCTCCAGGTATATATCCACCTCCTTTGTTGTCGTATGTTTGCCCAAACAGAGCGTCGTAAGACTCGTTAAAAGAAAGCTGAAGACCAACAGATACTTTCTCTTTAGAATCTGGCTTCTCAACTGTTAAATTGGAATTCAAAAGCTTGTAAGGATTGCAATCTCCATCAGGGCAATCATCAGGCGAAATCAACTGCTTGAGATCAATACTAAAAAACGTTCGTCCACCATCTTTATTATTTGATT
Source organism: Synechococcus sp. CC9616 (assembly GCF_000515235.1). Classification (NCBI taxonomy): domain Bacteria; kingdom Bacillati; phylum Cyanobacteriota; class Cyanophyceae; order Synechococcales; family Synechococcaceae; genus Synechococcus; species Synechococcus sp. CC9616. The sequence goes on from NZ_KI911558.1 coordinate 1,430,747, forward strand.
GAGATCCATACAAGATGCCTTCCATATCAATTGCAATATCCCCATATCCACCTGGGGGATATTTCTTTACTTCATGCGCAATTAATTGACTCGCAGCAGGCACAGGACCAACTTCGTAGTCAAGCTTTAATTGATATAACTTTTTACTGTTCCCTCCTCCAAAGTACCAAAGCGAACCGTCGTAAAACGAAGCGTTAGCAGGAATACTATTGTTCGAACCAAAATTATTCCCAGGCGGATTTATCCATCCCCATTCTTGCTCCTCTCCGATAGGCCACCAGATGATATTCCATTCTGAATTTGAATTCGGTGGCCGATCATCCCCATCCACAACACCCTTATAAAAGAAATATAAATAATCTTCTTCCGTGTCAAATGCGACCCCATTAGCGCCTTCTCCGCTGCCTTGAGGAGTTATTAATTTGGTAGGTTCCTCGTCACCAGTAGGGATAGGGTCCGAAAGATTTAAAACTCTAATAAATGCTTGTCCTATATCAGGTTGCTCCTCAAATGTTGGATTAATCTGCCAGACATCATTAACTTGATCAACTCCAAAAAATGTATCTCCAACCGACATCACTTCAAGATTCTGAACAGCAGCTCGACTCTGACTCTTTCTTTTGCGTCCCAAACGAAATGATTCAGGCCACATGAATGGATCAGCAATGTAGGCGATGGACATTCCGGGCGTCTTCAACTCGCCATATTTCGCTGGCACCACTTCATTCAAAACAGCAAAACGATCTAAAGAATCAGCGCTGCTAAAAACATCAGCGCCTGTGAGCTCTGCCAGCAAGGCAATGAAATCGCCATCGGCACCCACATGGCAACTCCATAGGGCGATCTGCTTAAGACCCCAGCTGGCCAATAGCTCTGAATTCGCAAGCAAGGCAGCGCAGTCAATGGGCTGATTGCCAACCCACACCACACCGGGATCGCCGTGGGCAATCAGATGCAAAGTGCGCACGTCTAGGCCCCTGGCTCGTTGCTGCTGCAACGCCTTAGTGATCGCCGCAAGCGGGCTCAAGTTTGTGGTCAGCTTTGCTGCAGGGAAGAGGGACGCATCGAGGAGCTGTCTGATCCCCGAACAACTTGCATCACCCAGAACCAGAGCATCACGCGTGCAATCGAGAGCGACGGACGTCATCACCTGGATGAATCAAAACCTTGTCCACAACCTAGTGATGGACTGCGATTGCGACATCCAGCCCCGTAACGCCATTAACCGATAAGAAGCAACCGCCGGGCTGAATCCGCGATCTCTTTCACCAGAAAAAGGCAGCCACGAACGGGAACTGGCTCAACCTGAAAACTCAGGCAATCTATAACTCGTTTGAAGGCTGTAGCTCCAACCGCCATTGCTTGGATTGAAGGTTTGATCACGGAACAGGTCGTCGTAGATGGCCGGAGAATCAGCATCAGTGCCGTCACCCGTGGCAACCAATCAGCCAATTCATCAATCGGCAAACCGCGCTAGCGAGCGGCAACCGCGCTCGACAAACTTAGTCATCGAGCCCACTCTCAAGCCGATGCGGATTCATCCCTGGCTGCTCCAGATCCTGCCCTCCGCAGTTGTGGCTCTGTTGGCATGTCTTGCCCTGGACTCCCCTCCTGCCCAGGCCCAGGAATGCATCGTTGATCCCTTCGGAGCAGAGGTTTGCCTGCCGGGTGATACAGGTGAGCCGCCTGATGAGCCGGAAACGCCAGACGATCCCGACGCGTTCGTCATCATTCCCCCCTGCTTTGGGCCCTGCACCCTGTTCCCACCACGCTCCCCGTATCGCGCCTTTGAGGAAGCACCCGAGGTGAGTGTCGACCCACCCCTTGAACCTGAGACTGGGCCAGCTCCAGAGCCGACCAGTGAGCCGATCAAACCTCTCTGGCTCAAGACAGATGCACTCGATGCCGATGTGGCTGAGGCTTATCTGGATCAGAAATTACGGGATTACTACCTCGCTCAGGCCAATCAAACCGGCATCGACTACTCGCAAGCGCCGATCGTGGTCTTCAACGACGTTCGCTATGTGGAGCGTCTTGAGCCCAATACCCTTCTTTTCTCACAGGAGACCAACGAACCCGGTGTGAATGTTTGGGTGCGCGGTTTTGGGGGCCGCAGCTATTCGGGTGCATCCAGCGGACGCACAGCAGACTATGGTGGTGGCGGCGGCCAGCTCGGTTTCGACATCCCTTTGGGCACGACGGCACGCATTGGCCTCTTCGGGACCTACGCCGCCTCCGATGGTGACGACAACGGGCGCGGCAGCTGGGACACCGACGGCTGGGGCGGTGGTGGCTACGCCGAATACTGGACGAACAACTTTTATCTGCGCGGCATGGTGAGTGCCGGCGGCTATTCGGGCGATCACAGTCGCGATGACGACGGCGACACCTACCGAGGGGACCGCAGCGGCAACTCCTGGACAGGGATGCTGAGCCTTGGAGCACCCTTTGATTCAGGCGACTGGGTTCTCGAACCCCAGGCCCTGTTCAGCTATACCAACACCAGCCTTGATCGCTTCAGCGAATCAACCGGCAATCGCAGTGGCCGGCTCCGTTACAGCGAAATGGAGCTTGACCGCTTCGGTTCAGAGCTCTCGATGAAATTCGCCCATCCGATCCGGGACGGCCAACGCTCCCTGTTCATGCCGTTCGTCCGCGTTGGCTGGGTGGCCGATTGGGGGCAGAGCGGCGCTAACCAGAAGGTGAGTTTCATCAACGCCGAAGGCAACAACAAGTGGAGCCTCAACGACGACTCCCACCATGGCGCCTTGATCGAAATAGGTGTCGACTACACCACGTACAACTTCAGCGATACATCCATGGGCGTCTACGCACGCACCGGCACGGTGATCTGGGGTGGTGATCGCAGCGCGTCCTGGCACGTTTCCGGTGGCTTGAACTTCAAGTTCTGAGTTCATCGCAGCAGGCAGCAAAAGCGGCACTGGGATCTTCGGCTTTAGTGATCGGCCTGCCGATCACCAGCTGGCTTGCGCCGGCTGCAATCGCCTGCGCTGGCCCCATCACCCGGGCCTGATCGCCAGTCGCAGCACCTTTGGGGCGAATCCCCGGTGTCACCAAGGCAAACGGCTCCGGATGCTGGGCACGCAGCGCCGCGGCCTCAAGGGGTGAACAGATGCACCCACCGATCCCAGCAGTCGCCGACAGCTCAGCCAACGCCGACACCCTTTCGCCGATGCCCTGGCCAATGGCGAGTTCCTGTTGCAAACGCTGCTGCTCCCAACTGGTGAGCACCGTGACCGCCAAGAGACTTGGCGTGGCCAGCGCTGCAGTCTTGGCACCCTCCAGCGCCGCGGCCTGGGCAGCGCTCAACGCCTCACTGCCGGCGCAGGCATGCACTGTGATCAGCTCCGCCCCCAACGCCGCCGTCCGTCGGCAGGCCCCCGCCATCGTTGCGGGGATGTCGTGAAACTTGAGATCCAGAAACACCCGCAGGCCCTGCTCGCGCAGCTGAGCCACCACCTGCGGCCCGCTCTGCACGAAGAGCTCCAGACCCACCTTCACCCAGCGCAATCCCTCCACCCGCGCCGCAAAGGCCATGACCTGCTCTGGTGCCATGCCATCGAGGGCAACGATGATCCGATCAGCGGGGGCAGAGGAGAGCGTCGGAGCCAAGGCAAGTGGGTGATCCGGATTCCATCCTGTCTCGGCGGCAGGAACATCTCAATTGAGGTTCAGGCTGAGGGTGAAAGGCTGAGACCGGTCGTTTGCTCAATGAAGGCCAGATAATCGCGCTGCGATTCAGGCTTTCGCGTGAATTCGGGGCCAACACCAGCGGCACCGGCAGCTAAAAAGAAAAAGAGGTGAAAGACACGGCAGGCCTTGATGCACTCGTGATTCAAAGGCCTGATTGCTTGATAAGCCTTGAGAAACCCCTCATTGATCTGTTCCCAAAATTGAGGCGACATCGCTGGATCAATCTGGCGAGGAACAATCAGATAATCATTCATCGTATGAGCCAGATCCACAGCAGGATCAGAAATACAAAATGCCCAGTCCAACACTCCTGATATAGAACTATTTTCAAACATCACATTGCGTCCGTGATAGTCGCCATGAATCACAGCAAGATTCTCACCGTCAAGGGGCAAATGATCGCGCAACCAACCAATAAGATCAGAAGCCCAAGGAGTCTTCTCTCCAAAAATATCCAATACTTTTTGATCCATGGCAGGGCTTAAAAACCGCTCATCCGGAACACCAGCCCGCCTGAGAGCATCAATCATGGGCCTTACATCCAACTCGTGCATGGTGGCCATCGACTCACCCAAAACCGACATATAAATCTCTGGATCCTGCTGATCCAAGGTCTGACCTGGCACCAGATCCATCTCCGCAAAAACACCCCCCAAGACCGACTGATCTCTACAAACACGATGAATCACAGGAGTCTTGAGACCCTGCTGATTCAGGATCTGATGCACAACCTGAAGAACCAAAAGCTCCTCGACTTCACGTTCAGGACGCAGAATACGAAGGACTCTTGGTTCCTGACCAACAAGCTTGTAGCGATACAGCCGGGCATCGAAACCTCCCGTCAGCGGTATCGGCTCAAGCTGATACGCGACACGATCTGACGATTCCGATTGCAGAGAAGACAAGAAATCAGCAGCGATCTGCTGATCGGATCTGCATTTAGTTTCAAGAGCTAGCGCTGGCATTGTTCTTCGCATGGATGAACGCACCATTGCGCCAGTTCTCTCTCGGAAAATCCCCCAAAAGAGGGAACCCAGGCTGAGAGATGACTGAGTACGGCATCACAACAATCAACGCAGCTGCAGCAGATTCAGCCAGGAAAACGCTTGAAAATCGCGATGGCGGGGCAACGGCTCGCAGTCAGGCCACCAAGCGCCGGAAGGTTTTCTTGCCCAGCTGCAGCACCTTGCCCTCCAGCTCATCCGCTGAGGCGAACTCCTGGTTGGGATCGATGATCTTCTCGCCCTCGAGCCGCACGGCACCGCCCTTGATCTGGCGGCGAGCATCGCTGCTGCTGGCGCAGATGCCCACGGCACTGAGCAGATAGAACGCCTTGGCCGGGAAGTTCACCTCCGCCAACGACGCCTCGGGAACCTCTGCACTGGCATCGCCGGCCCCACCCACCAGGGAGGCCGCATCCACTTGCGCCTTGTGCGCCGCTTCCATCCCATGGCGGCTGGCGGTCACCGCCAGGGCCATCGCCTTCTGCTTCTCGCGGGGATTCTCAGGCAACGTCGCCAGATCGAGATCGGTCAGCAACGTCACGTAGTCGTTGATCGCCGCATCGCCGACCTTCTCCAGCTTGGAGTACATCGACAGCGGATCCTCCTCCAGCCCCACCACATTGCCGAGGCTCTTGCTCATCTTCTGAACGCCATCGAGCCCCACCAGGATCGGCAACAGCAAACCGAACTGGGTGCTCCTGCCGAAATGGCGCTGCAGGTCGCGCCCCATCGCCACATTGAATTTCTGGTCGGTGCCGCCCAGCTCCACATCGGCATCAACAGCAACCGAGTCGTAACCCTGCAGCAGCGGATAGAGGAATTCATGCAGGGCAATCGGGGTGCCGCTGCCGTAGCGCTTGGAGAAGTCGTCCTTCGCCAGCATCTGGCCCACGGTGCCGGTGCCCAGCAGGCCAATCACCGCCGGCAGATCCATCCCCTCCAGCCATTCGGTGTTGTATCGCACCTCCAGCCGGCCTGGAGTCTCGAAATCGAGCAGCGCCGTTTCCTTGGGTTGGTCCTGCCCCAACTGGCGCAGATAGGTGGAGGCATTGGCGGCCACATCCTCTTTGCTGAGCTGCACCCGGGTGGCGCTCTTGCCGGTGGGGTCGCCGATGCGGGCGGTGAAATCGCCGATGATCAGCACCGCCGTGTGGCCCGCGTCCTGAAAGGCCCGCAGCTTGCGGAACAGGATGCTGTGCCCCAGATGGATGTTGCTGCCGGTGGGGTCGATGCCCAGCTTCACCCGCAGGGAACGTCCTTCCTTCTCAACCTGCACGAGCCGTGCCGCCAGGGATTGATCGGCGTCGCGGGGATCTCCGGCAGGGAAGAGATCGGCCATGCCGCGCTCCAGCCACTGCGGCAGGGATGGGGACGACTCCGGCATCAGCGCTATGCACAAGCGCAGAGGATCGTACGAGTGCTGCCGGAAAACCTTCAGCCGGCCGCTGGCGGCTCAATCTGGGACTTCATCCGCTCCAGGGTGGACTCCATCTGCTCGAACATCTGCTCGGGCGTGATCCCGAACTGGCTCAGCTGGGTGCGCAGTTGCTCCACCGTGAGCTTGGCCTGGAAGTCCTCCGAGAGTTCAAACCGTTTCATGAACACCCGGTAGCGACCCATCAGCTCCTCCATGGTTTCGATGAATTTCTTCTTGCCTTCCCGATCGAACTTTCCGTACTCACTGCCCAGCTGCATCAGCTGCTGGTAATCGCCAAACAGGCGCTTGGCCTCGTCCTGGACGATGTCGGAGTCGAAGAAGGCCATCCGCTCAAATTTCGTTTCCCTGACGAGAATTCTGCAGACTTCCTGCATCCAACGGCAGTGCGGATTCACCCCATATCCACCATGCGAGAAATGTTCTCCCACCTCGCTGGAGATGAATCTCACTCTGCATCTGCCCGCCATGCGTGAGTTCATGCAAAGCGGCCGCAACCTGTTGCTGCGTCGTCGCACCGTGATCGCCAGCGCTGATCGGGTGCTGATCACCAGCCTGGTGAACATGGTCGGCAACAGCGGCCGGATCGAGGGGGCCGCCACCAGTGAACGGGAGGCGCTCACCTGTCTGCACAACGGCACCGCGAACCTGCTCATCTGCACCGATCTGCTCGATTCCGGCAGTGGGCCTTCCCTGGTGGCATCCGCAAAGAGAATCCGGCCGGAGCTGGTCTGCCTGATGCTGATCCAACGCCCCCTGCGCAGCACGATTGAGGCGGCTATCGCTGCGGGCTGCAATGGCCTCTGTAGCCGCGAACAGGTCGGCAACGGCCATTTGCTCAGAGCATTGCAGGCCATCGACAGTGACAGCACCTTCATCGATCCAGTGATCGCCGGGGTGCTGCGTCACAGCAGGCTCAGCAGGGGATCGTCCCCGTCCCTGTCCACGACCCTGAGCCTGCGGGAGGAGGACGTGCTGCGGGGGATCTGCCGGGGCCTCACCAACCAGGAGATCGCCGATCAGCTGAACCTCTCGATCGACACGGTGAAACACGCCGTGACGGCCCTGCTCGGCAAATTGGAGGCACGCGATCGAACCCAGGCCGTGCTGATCGCTTTCTATAACGACCTGGTGGATCTGCCCGCCAATCTGCCCCGATGGAGCGCTTAATCCCATGAGATCTGCCCTCCGCTGCCTTTCGGCGGCAGTTCCGCTGGCTGGCCTCGCCATCACCTCATGGCTGCAGCCGCTGGCGGCTGCAGAGCTGGATCCAACCACTGTGATGGTGATCGTGACCCAGGCCAACGTCCGCTGCCTCACGAGCACCGGCACCATGACGGCGAAAGACGCTCTCGCCATAGGCAATCGCTTCCTTGAGCAGGAAAAGATCTCCGCAGGCCAACGTCGGGCGGTGAACAAACGGGAGGATGTGGAGGAGCTGATGCGCGCGTACATCGCTGATCAGGGCGGTTGTGATGCCTTAGTGCGCGGTTTGAAGCAATAACAGCCCAGCAACCCGTGACAGCCCGTGGGAACACTCGTTAACGTCAGCCCGTCTCCCTCCAGCCCGATGCCCCAGCGCCACTGGTTGGATCCTTTGGCCAGGCAGGTTCTGCAGGCCACCGGTCAATTGCCACGGCCAGTGGTCGCAGCCCCTCAGCCAACAGCGCCACAGCCGCCAGCGCCGCCCAGCTGGACCATGGATGTGAACCGGGCCTCCCGCGATCAGTGGGTCCAGCTTCCAGGCTGCGGGAGCGATCGAGCCGACCTGCTTGTGCGGCTTCAGCAGGGTGGCGTGCAATTCAGCTGTGCCGACGATCTTTTCCGTCTGCTGGAGCTGCCAGCGGATCTCGCCGCCCTCTGGCACCCCCATCTGATTTTTCACTGGCACGGCGATGCTCCGCTGCAACCGGTGGAAACCCCAGTCGACCTCAACACCGCCGCCACCGCTGAGCTGCAGCGGTTGCAATGGCCGGACGACCGGGTTCAACGGCTGCTGCAGGAACGTCGCCGGCAGGGCTTTCAAGATCTGGCCGACCTGCAGGAACGGCTCTGCCTGCCCGCCAGCACCGTGGAGAGCCTGATTGGCCGGGTGTGCTTCGGCCAACGGCGCGCTGGCCCCTCCTTGCCCCCGCGCACCTGAACGGATGCTGGGCAGCCGTGGTCAGGGGGACCTGTTCAAGCCAGAAGAGAGCTCCGGCAGCCCCCAAGCGGAGGTTCAGCTGCCAATCCAACGCGAGCAACTGCTCGCCTGGCAGAGGCGGCTGCATCAATACCAGGCAACGCTGTTTCGAGGGGAGCCGTGCCCTTTGCAGCAGGGCTCCCTGTTCGGGGACGACAGCCAGGATCCCGTCACGGCCATCAAGCCGCTGGCACTGGCGCCCCTGCCCCTGAGCTTCTGGCGTTGGCCCGAGAGCCCGCACCGGGGAGCCGCGATCTACCTGGTGCTGGATCGACCAGCCGATCTTGAACAACCGCTGTTGCTCTACGTAGGGGAAACCAAGGCTGCCGATCAGCGCTGGAAAGGGGAACACGATTGCAAGAGCTATCTGGCCGCCTATGGAGAGGCTTTGCAGCGCTGCGGCATCAGCCAACAACTCAGCATCCGGTTCTGCACGGATGTCCCCCAGGCGACCCTGGCCAGACGGGACCTGGAGCAACGACTGATCCAACACTGGCTGCCGCCGTTCAACAAAGAAACACGGCAACGGTGGGCAACACCGTTTACAAGCGAGCCAGGCAACTGAAGCAACAACAACACATCTAAGACTCATTGATGGATCCATTCCTGGATCAATTTTTGGATCAATTTTTGGATCAATTTTTGGATCAATTTTTGATTGACTGTTCAACAGTTTTAACGACCAATCCCGAACAAAATGCACACCGTCTTTTCTTAGGATTTGATTTCTCAACCACAAGCAAACAACTCGCTAACATCGATGCATCACGTCCCAGAGAATGAAGATCCTTCCATTACTAAGCGGAATCCTCCTTTCAGCGTCTCCCGCCTTCGCAAACGAGATCCTCTATCGGGAATGCACGATTCAAGTGGCGACAAAATTCACAACCGAAACAGGCGAAACAGCCAAAGAGAACACTGAGGATTCAGATCTATTCAAGATTGATTTAAAGAATCAAGAGGCAGTATCAGCATCCGCCCCCAAAGATTCGATGGCATTTGAGCTGGATAACCGCGTCATACGCATTGCACCGCCAAAAAACATTGGGAACGACGACATTTCGTTCAGCGACCTGACGATCAATCTTGATCCACCAGGAACTTTAAAATTATCAGCCAAGGGACAATTCAAGACAGGGGGATCTGCGGAGGTGAACTACAACGGCACATGCAAATCGGTTGATGCCTCAACCTTTAACAAGGCAATGGTCAAAGATTAAAGCGATTAACCAACATGACCATCCTTCCGCTACTGGGTGCACTCATCCTTTCAGCCAGTCCTGCGCAGGCAGCACCCAACCTGTCTACGAAAGGCTCTGGGATCTCGGATGCCATTCAACAAGACCTGAAGTATTGCGAATCCAGCTCCCTAGCCAGACGCGCATGCGAACTCAGCGCTGAAACATCGCTGACGCCATCAACTCAGTATCGGAATGTTTTAACCAGCTCATAAGAGCCCTCATTCTCCCTCTCAATCCACTCGCCATTTTCCATGGCATCATTTCTTTTACCTTCAATCGTATTGGTCGACTTATCGTTGATGCAATAGCGCGAGCGCACAAGCTCCTTGCCTTGCATTTGCTTGGAGTAGCGCCTTGTCAGCGAAGGCGTTACGTAGTCACAACTTCCTTGCCCCATTTCATAGCCATAGGTTCGCATGGCATCCTCTTCACTTAGTGAATCATGAACATCACCTGATTGCTGCCAACCAATGCAGGCCGCTTCAGCATCCTCCAGCGAAGAAAATTTTGTTTGACCAACTGCTTTCGCGATGATTGGGAGACAAGCACTGAACAACAACACAACGATCATGACTTTCGCCCTGGCAGGCGCGCCATTGATCTTGCTTCTAAGATCAGACATTGCATGCATGACTGAAGTACAAAAAGAGTAGCTGGAATTGACACATCAACACTCTTTTTGGATACGCGTTTTCTCCTGACATTCACATCCCACCAAGACTCAATCGGATCCAAAACCCTTTTTTTTCACCACAACGTTCGTCTTCACCCGAGAAGGAGCGTGGTTCTTATCAGAAGCATCGTCCTTGAAGATCAGACCTTCTATCCAGATCGTGATGGAATAAACAACAATCAATGCTGGCAAAAGAACCAACCATTCATTCTCAAACTGATATGGAATTCTCCTCACACCAAAGATGGTGAGATATCCCGTTGCGAGCGTGAGAATGAGCCGACGGATTGTGCCTGAGGTCAATTGAGAAGAACTGAAGGTTTTAACTTTAGATGTCTCAAGCCTGAATGGATGCTTTAACAGTCGTATTCAATTTCAGATCTCTGCTGCCGCTTCAACACATCCGACTCCCGCATCTGCGACTCATCGTATGCAGCAGCGCTGTAGATCGTTGAAGGGCTGAAGACCTTTTTCAACCGAAGAGCCGCGATGCGTTTCGCCAAGAGATCGAACGACCACTTCGCTGCTGAAAGGACTTTGCTCACGAGAGCTCCCTTGCATCTATCCCGTTGATAGCTGCGCCGAATCACGCGAGCAATGGCACAGATACCTATTCACAACTCCTTAAGACGTCGGCAGCTGGTCCCCTACCTGATCCGCTTGCGCAATCAGGGCCTCTCGCTGGATCAGGGCCTCACAACGTCGACATTCGTTGCTGTCCAATGCAAAGAAATTAAGTGATTTCAAATCACCACAACTGTTGCACTGACGCGCTTCCGGCGGTGGTGATTCAAAAGGCATGACGAGCTGACTGCTGAAGCCATTGCTAGCAGCAAGCAAGCCAACGCCTCTCCCGCTCTGCCTTTGCGCCCCTTGATCTTTGGATTGTTCTAAGGATTGAGGCCACAACTTCGTAATGCTGCCTGCCAAAATTTAATGATGAAAAATGAAGCCAAAATCATAACAATATTTCTGAGCCTGAATGCTGCAATGATCAGTATTGTCGTTAGTATGTACGCAAAGGCAGGAGTCAATTTCAACGCTCTTCTTGATTACCTGCGGTAGTTCCAATCTCCAGATGACGCTGAGTTGACGATTAAAATACTCTCTCAAAACCAATAACAATTTTTTGCGTTTGTTTCGGCCCAATTTGAAACCAATCCTTCAATCTGCAATCAATATTTTATTGGCCAACAAAAATTTTCCCCTCATAATAAACAATCAATACAATTGGTAATCACTCCATATCTGACAAGCCATCAATGGTGATTCTTGAAGCATCGTTCCTGACACCAGCAAATCTTCACCACAGCCGTACGTGGGTTGATCAAGTCCCTGGTGGGTAAAGAATCACCCACACCAAAGGGGTGACCCCGATGAGGGCAGCGATCGCCAGCAGCGCGACGTTCTGAAGCACCAAAGCCTGGACAGCAGGAGCAGACGGTACCGGGTCATCATCAGGGCTCGCTACGCTCACTGTTTGCAACGGCTCTCGCAACATGCGGCCTTCCCTTTCATCCGCCGCTCTGCAGGACTGGAACGGAGATGTTCTGGTGGTTGGCCTGCTGAAGGACGATGCCGGCACCAGTCGCGGCACCCTCGAGCAACGTTTCAGCGGTCTCGGCAGCGCCCTGGAACAGCAGGATTTCAAAGCAAAATCTGGCGAGCAGGTGGTGTTCAACCTGCTGGATCCCCAGGGTCCAAAGCGCCTTGTTGTTCTGGGCCTTGGCGAGCCGGAAGCCTTCACCCTGACCAGTCTGCGCAGTGCCGCAGCCAAGGCCGCCAAGGCATCGAGCGGCTTCACAGGCAGCCTTGGCCTGCAGCTGCCTTGGGATGGCTTTGAACCCAACGCTGCCGCCGCCGCTGCCGCAGAAGCGGTGCGCCTGGCGCTCTATGCCGATCAACGCTTTCGCAAAGAGCCTGAACCGCGACGGTTGCCCGAAGCTGTTGAATTGATCGGGCTGCCCTCTGCAGCAGAGGCAGGCCTTGACGGCGTGAGTGCCGACTGCGCCGGTGTGGAGCTGGCCCGTCAGCTCGTGGCGGCACCACCCAACGAAGTCACCCCAAAGGTGCTGGCGGACACCGCTCAGCAATTGGCCAAGGATCACAACCTGCAGCTCACCGTGCTGGAGCGCAGCGATTGCGAGACCCGCGGCATGGGTGCCTATCTCTCGGTGAGTCAGGGCTCTGACCTCGAACCCAAATTCATCCATCTGGTCTACAAACCAAGTGGTGATATCAAGCGAAGGCTGGCCCTTGTGGGCAAAGGCCTCACGTTTGACTCCGGCGGTTACAACCTCAAAGTGGGTGGCGCCCAGATCGACATGATGAAATTCGACATGGGCGGCAGTGCTGCCGTTCTGGGTGCGATGCGTTCGATCGCCGAACGGCGACCTGCAGGCGTTGAGGTGCACATGGTGGTGGCTGCCTGCGAAAACATGATCAACGGTTCGGCCGTTCATCCCGGCGACATCGTCACCGCCGCAGACGGCACCACCATCGAGATCAACAACACCGACGCCGAAGGGCGCCTCACCCTTGCCGATGCTCTTCTGTTCGCATGCGAACAGAAGCCGGATGCTGTCGTTGACCTGGCCACCCTGACCGGAGCTTGCGTGGTCGCCCTGGGCGACGAAATGGCTGGCTTCTGGAGCAACGATGAAGTCCTGGCTGAAGGGCTGCAGGGGGCAGCCGATACGGCCTGCGAGGGGCTCTGGAGAATGCCTCTGCGCAAGTCCTACAAGGACGGATTGAAGTCAAAACTGGCGGACATGAAAAACACAGGGCCACGGCCTGGTGGATCGATCACCGCGGCACTGTTTCTCGAGCATTTCGTGGCCAAGGGCACGGCCTGGGCCCACATTGACATCGCTGGAACGGTCTGGTCTGACAAGGGCCGAGGAGCTGACCCACCGGGTGCGACGGGTTATGGCGTGCGAACCCTGGTGAACTGGGTTTGCAACCAGGCGGCCTGAACAATGAATCCCTCATCGCTCCGCTGGTACTTAAAGGCACAGCTGGGAGTTCTGCTCTTACCGGTGGGGCTCTGCCTTTTCGGTGAAGCCGTCAGTCGACGCGTGCTGCAGATGCTTGGGAAAGAGGCCGGACCCTGGTTCTGGTATGGAACCATCAGCCTGATCTGCATCAACGCCGGCGTCGGCCTGATGATCGACAGCGGCATGACGAAAGGATTTCCAGGCCGACGTCGTCGCGGCAGTTCAGGAAGCGACGGCTAACTTCGGCGCACCACTACAACGATCAGGCGTTTCCAGGGCGTGGATCTGCCAGCGAGCACGATCCGAACAGGACGACAAAACGCGATCCAGATCATCCGAAGCGTGCTTCGGTGAGTCGTAGGGACCGATATGACGGGTCCCTAGACCATCTTTAATGGTCAGCAAATACATACATACCCTCCCGCTCTCTCGCTTCTGATGGTACGAGCTGCATCAAGCATGGACTAGGGGGGAAAACCCTGCTGTTCACTGAGAACTGGATGCCTCAAAACCTGTCGCGGATTTTATATTTTTCACAGGTTGATGATCAACTTCTTAAGGATTCACTCGGATTTGCCGGGGTTGGTCCAGGCCGCTGATTGTCTTGCTCGCTCTCCCCAGACCGTGTCGAGTCGCCGATCGCGCCCGCAGCTGAAGCGATAAAAGTTGTATTTCACCGCGTTGTTTTCGGCGTAGTTCTGGTGGTAGTCCTCCGCCGGCCAGAAACGCTCTCCGTTGCGCATCTCCACCATCAGATCAGACCGTCGTCGTCCAAGCTCCAGGGCAGCGGCCTGTGCACTCGCCTCCGCTTCATGGGCCTGGGCCGCGTCAGCGGTGAAAATCACCGGCCTGTAGGAATCCCCTCGATCACAGAACTGCCCCTCTCCATCGACTGGATCGACATTGCGCCAGTAACTGCGCAGCAGCGCGCTGTAACGGAGCTGAGCAGGATCAAAGCGCACTTGCACCACCTCCTGATGGCCGGTGGTCTCGCTGCTCACCTGGCGGTAGGTGGGGTTGTCGACATGGCCGCCGCTGTAGCCGCTGATTACCTCCACGACGCCAGGTAGGGACTCAAGGTCATGCTCCATGCACCAGAAGCAGCCCCCAGCGAACACCGCTGTTTCCAGATCCGCTGCTCCGGCGGGCAGAGCCCACCAGAACCAGATCGTCATCAAGATGGCCAGCGCCCGCGTCATGCCGTTACCTGATCGAGAATCGCCGCGGCGGCACGATCGGTGACGCCGGGCTGCCCCAGGGTGGCGCGCAGACGGTCATAACCGTCGAGCATCCGCTGACGAACAGAAGCCTGCTCCAGAAGAGGCAGCGCTTCTGCAACCAGCGCCTCTGCGGTGAGTTGATCCTGAAGCAGTTCCGGCACCAGTCGTTCCTTCAGCAGAAGATTCACCGGGGAGATGTGATCCACCTGGAAACGCAACAGGTGTTTCGCCACAAATGCTGTGACCCGACTGACGCGATAGCCCACCACCTGTGGCACCCCCTGGAGCGCCAACTCCAGATTCACCGTGCCTGACTTGCCGAGAGCCAGGTCAGCTGCCGCAAACAGGGATTTCTTCAAGCCATCGGCTTCTCCCGCGCCGATCACCCGCGCCTGCTGAACCCCGGCCCGCTTGAGGGCCTCTTCAAGCGGTTGCTCAAACCGCTTCAGTCCCGCCGGGACCAATACCTGCAAGCCAGGGAAACGAACCTGCAACTGAGCGGCCGCCTCCGCCAGATGGGGCATCAGGTACTTGAGCTCCTGCGGACGGGAGGCTGGCAGGAGCAGCAGCACCGGGGCATCCGGCGCCAGACCCAGACGGCTCCGCGCCTCCTGCCGGTCGGGCAGGTCCCGGACGCTGTCCAGCAGTGGATGCCCCACCCAGGTGACATCTGCGCCACGGGAGGAATAAAACTCCGCCTCCGCCGGGAAAATCGCCAGGATCCGATCGGTGAAACCCAGCAGCTCCGTGGTGCTGCCATCGCCGAAACGCCAGGCCCACTCCTGTGGAGCGATGTAGTACGTGATCGGCAACTTTGCGTGCTGCTTCCGCAACTTGCGTCCCAGACGCACATTCGCCCCCACGTAATCAATCAGCACCACACCGTCGAGGGGGGAGGATCTCAGCATCCGGTCCACCCGCGCCTGAAGCCGCAGGGTGGGAAGAATCAGGGGGATTGCCTCCCAGAGGCCAATGGCACCCATCGGTGCCGTGTCCTCCAGCAGTTCCGCGCCGGCCTTCTGCATCCGCACACCACCAAGCGCCAACAACTCAAGGCTGATGCCGCGCCGCGATGCCTCCCGACGCAAGGCATCGATCAACAGGCTGCCCTGCAGATCACCGGACACTTCACCGGTGCTGATCAGCAGCCGCACCATCAGCGGCTGCCTAGAGCTGGCATCGGCCCTCGACGGCCCTTGCTGATCGATGCCTCCAGAAAGCTGCAGAGGTGTTCAGCCGCAGGCAGAAGCTCCTGCTCGCGGGCCTGCTTCAGGCCTTCAGCGATCACGTGATCGGAGCGATAGATCAGATTCCAGACGTCCTGCAGCTGCTTCAGCTCGTCTCCGCCGCGACTGGAGGCCAGACCGCTGCGACGCAGCCCCACCTTGTTCAGGGCCCGCACCCTGCCGGGGTGGCCCTCCACCAGGCAGTACGGCGGAACATCCCGGTCTACCCGTGTCATCCCGCCCACCATCGCCATGCCACCGATGTGCACGAACTGGTGGATCCCAAGGCAACCACCGATCACAGCGCGATCTTCAATGATCACGTGGCCGGCCACCTGGATGGCATTGGACATCACTATGCCGTTGCCAAGCTCGCAGTTATGGCCCAGGTGGCAATAAGCCATCAACAGATTGCGATCGCCGATGCTGGTGCGCTCCCCCTCATCGGTGGCGCGGTTGATCGTGACGCACTCTCTGATCGTGTTGCCATCGCCGATGACAACCTCCGTGGAGGCTCCGCGATACTTGAGATCCTGAGGCTCCTGGCCAAGACAAGCACCAGGGAACACCTTGTTATCCCGACCCAATGTGAGGCGCCCCTCCAAAACGGCATTCGGGCCGATCCAGCAGTTTTCGCCGATCACCACATCTGGTCCGACCACGGCACCCGGACCAATCACCACCCCAGCAGCGATCTCCGCCTTGGCGTCCACCACCGCCTTGTCATGAATCTGGATGGATCGCTTCTCGCTCATGGGTCTCAGTCCACCAGAGAGAACATCAGCTCGCCGGAACACACCAGCTGACCATCCACCGTTGCCTCGGCGCGGACCTTACCGAAGCGCTTGCGTTTGAGACTGAGCAGTTCGCAACGGATGTTCAACTGATCTCCCGGGACCACGGGACGTCGAAACCGAACCCCATCGATACCGGCAAACACGAACAGACCCTTTGGCAGGTCGGGCATTTGGGTCACAATCAACCCACCCACCTGGGCCATCGCTTCAACGATCAGCACACCCGGCATCAGCGGGCGATCGGGGAAATGGCCCTGGAACTGGGGCTCATTCATCGTGATGTTCTTGATCGCGACGGCTGAAACGCCAGGCTCATAGGCGATCACCCGATCCACCAGGGCAAAGGGATAACGGTGGGGCAGCAAGCCAGCGATCTGCTCACTATTGAGCACAACATCGACGGCGGGAGAATCAGTCACAGGGCAGGGGTGAGGCTGGCGTCCTGAAGTGCGGCGGCAAGCTCGGTGTGCAGTCCATGGGATCCCCGGTAGACGAGCACCTGGGCCTGCGGGAAACCCACCAAGGCCAGATCACCGATCAGGTCCAGGATCTTATGGCGCACGGGTTCATCCGGGAATCGCAAGGGTGGATTGAGCCACTGATCACCATCGCAAACCAGGGCATTGTCGAGAGCGCCCCCCTGAATCAGGCCCGCAGCTCGCAACTGATCCACCTGATCACGGAATCCAAAGGTCCGAGCCGGCGCGATCTCATTTACGAACCGCTCGGGGGTGAGCTCGATCGACAGCTGCTGACGTCCAATGGCTGCCTGAGGAAAGTCGATCACACCAACCAGAGAGAACCGTTCCGCTGGCGTGGCTGTGATCACACTGCTGCCCCGTGCACGCACCAGAGGTTGCTGCAGCGTGGGCTGTTGGGGGCGGGGACTGCTCGCCGGCGTCAGACCCGCCTCCGCGATCGCCTCCACCCAGTTCTGGGCTGAACCATCCAGAAGCGGCACTTCATCGCCACTCAACCGGATCTCCACATGGCTGAGGCCACACCCCACAAGGGCCGCCAGCAGATGCTCCACCGTGGCGACTCGCCGCTCCCCCAGCACGAGCGTTGTGCAGAGGGCACTGTCGCGAACCTGATCGGGACGCAGGAGCTGCGGCGGACGGCTATCACCGCAGAAACTGAGGTGAACTCCAGCCAGATCAGAGGGCAGCAGCTCAACGTCGGCTTCACGACCGCTATGCAGACCCACTCCCGCGCGCGACACCGCACGACTCAGAGTCCATGCTTCTGAATAGTCCTGTGGCCAGTTGGTCACTAGAACTTCCAGCCGACTCCCAGATTGAAGCGCCAGTCGCCACTGAAGTCCTTGCTGGCTACTTCCAAACGAAGCGGCCCCACCGGAGTGGACACGATCACGCCAGTACCCACCGATACGCCGGATCCATCCTTGTTCAGCAGCAGGCCTGGCTTACCAGGGACGTTCTTCTGGGTACCGAAGTCGGTGCCGGCATCCACGAACACCTCACCCTGGAGGATGCTGATCAGGGGGAAGCGGTATTCCAACGTGATTTCACCGAAGCTCTGAGAAACGCCAAGGTCGCAGTCGTACCAGCCACGGATGGAATTAGAACCACCCATGCAGAAGGCTTCATAGGGGGGCATTTCTCCGACGATGGCACCTGCCTTCACCTGAACACCAATGGCCTGAGGGCACTCAGCGACCTCTCCCGGCTTGGGACGACAACCCTTGTGCAATTTCAACCAATTCACAGGGAAGAACTGGGTATACGTTCCCCTCAAACGATTGAAGGTGGGGGAATCTTCGTTCACTCCCACGAATTGCTCCGTTGTGGCTGTGAAGAAATTGCCGCTCGTGGGATTGCGAGGGTCGTTGAAATTGTTGTACGTCGCACCGATACGGAATGAGACCAGGTCGTTGCTGTCCGCACAGTTGTAGGACACACAAATCACATCCTTGTTTTTCGTGCGTCCGTTCTTGTAGTTGTACGTTGAGGCACCGTAAGGACGGGACTCGCCCAGAAAGTTGATGGGCCGAACATTGGCGATGGACAATCCCAGCAAGCCCTTCCAGGGTCCAGGCTCATAGGGGCTTCCGTTCAGTGGACGAACGAAAACAATCCTGCCTCCGGTTTTACGCAGAGCAATCGAATCGCCTTCGAATTCGAACCAACTTTTATTTGGATACTCATCCTCAGCCTTGTTAACAGAATTGAATTTGCGGTCGGCAGGATTGTTATCGCTTCTGGTGTTATACGCATATTTATTGCCGTTATCGACATAGCCGTCGACCGTGCGGATGTTGCCATTGCTTTCGCTTTGGAAACCCTGGGGCACCTCCTGGCTGAGGAATAGGGCTCCTGAGAAGGACGTGCGATGCGCGTCGCCGTAGATCCAGGGATCCGTGAAGGTGAGATTCGCCAAGCCGCCGTACTGGCCGTAGGTAAGATTGAGCCCGAGATTCCAGGCGCGCCCGAACAGGTTGGAATCCTGCAGCTGAACCTGGCCGAACACACCCTGGCTTTGGCTGTAGCCGAGGCCACCAGAGAGCTGACCGGTGGACTGCTCGACGATGCCCAGAACAATGATCACCTCTCCTGGAGACTCAGGTACAGGCTTCAGCGTCACCTTCACATCGCTGAACAGACTGGTTCCGTAAAGGCGCCTGATATCGGCCTCGAGAGTTTTGCGATTAAAAATATCTCCGGGTTTGGTGGAGATTTCACGGGTAACAACCCAGTTCTTGGTTTTTCCCTTGATCGGATTGCCGTTCTCATCCTCAGTTTCTCCCTCGTTATCTATGAAGGAAACTTCCACGCCCGCCACTATTCCCTGGGTGAGTTTCAGGGTCACGAGACCGTCCGGACTGACCCTTTCCGGGCCGGTGATCCTTGCCAGGGAATAGCCCTCATCTGCGAACCATTTCTGCAGCTCTTTCATGCGCTGCTGCAGGTCGTTGAGATTCAGCGTGCGGCCGTAATCGGCACCGAAGGCGTCCTCCACAACGGCGGTGGGCAACTGCTCGGAGGGGGGATTCAGTTCAACTGCCGTGAGGGTGGGGAAAGGGTCCACCTGCACGATCACCTGCACACCCAGTGGCCCGTCTACAGGAGTGATGCGCACATCGGAGAACCAACCGGTTGCCTGGATGGCATTGAGATCCCGCTGAAGTTCTGAACGGGTCACAAGGTTCCCAGGACGCACCTGCATGGCGTCGTAGGCAGCCACCTGCAGACGCTCCTCCTCAGGGTGACCACTGATTCCTTCGATCAGAACCTCAGAGATCAGAACCCGAGGTTCTTCAATCACCGTTTCCTGCTCGATCAGCGTTTCCTGTTCGGTGACGACTGGCGCGTCACCAGGAACCTGATCAACCTCGACCGACTCGGTCTCCGTGACTGTCTCTTCAAAGGCCTGAGAAACCTCCTCCTCAGGAATCACCTCAACCGGAAGGGGGTCCGACTGAGCGATATCGGGCACCGACTCAGCTCGCAAAGGAGCTGCCAGCAGAGGCAATCCAAGAGCCAATCCAAGTGCACCCTGCCGGACAGCAACTGCGGAGCGGCAGGAGGAACGTCGAATCATCGAGACGGATTCCAGGCCGGAGCCACAAAACGTGCGCTGAACTTACATGCAGTTCCGGGGGTTAGAGGTAGAGGCTTGGACCCGTTTGAGGACCTCCCCGTAGGCCTCCATGACGCCCCCGAGATCCTTACGAAAACGGTCCTTGTCCAGAATCCGATCTTTGGCGTCGGTGCTGTTCAGGTCCCAGAGCCTGCATGTGTCTGGGCTTATTTCATCAGCCAGCAGCAGCTCGCCGGAGCTTGTGATGCCGAGCTCAAGCTTGAAATCAACTAGTTGCAGACCAATTCCCTCAAAAAAAGGGCTCAACGCAGCATTCACGCGTCTCGCCAGTTGTTCAATCGCTGACAATTGGGACTCGTCAGCAACCCCGAGCAAGCGCACACGTGCTTCGGTGAGCAGGGGATCAGCAAGGGCATCATCTTTGAAGTACAGGTCGAAGAGGGCGGGGCTGATCGGGGTTCCCTCAGCAATCGGTGTCTGACGACAGAGCGATCCGGTCGCGATGTTGCGCAGCACAACCTCGAGCGGGATGATCTCAACCCGTTTCACCAACATCCAGGTCTCCCCCGCCAAACCGACGTAGTGACTGGGGATGCCAGCTGTTTCCAACAGCTCGAACAAACGTGCTGAGATCTGACAATTCAGACGACCCTTGTCAGCCAGCTGGGCCTTTTTCTGCGCATTGAAGGCCGTCGCGTCGTTCTTGAACTCAACCAGCACCTGATCGGGATTGGTCACGGCGTAAATCCGTTTGGCTTTCCCCTCGTACAGCAGTTCTCCGTGGTCAGGCATGATCCGCCGTAATAGCAGGCATTGTGTGGTGGTCAGGCTAAACTGTGATTACCACCGCCACGCCGTACCTCGTCAAGCTACCCGGAAGGGCAGGTTTCTACTTCCAACGGAAGGTGCCTGCAGACCTTGTTAGGCCCATCGGTCAGCGCCTATGGCGTTGGAAGGCAGGGAACACGCTCACAGAGGCCAGGAAGGCCGTTGTAGAGGGCTTGAACAAGACGGACGTGCTGATTGCTCAGCATCGGGGTGAGGTCACACCAGCACTGCTGAAGCACATTGACGAGAACCTGACTCCTGATCCTCTGACTGTCATCACCAGGGACTTCAAGGAAGTTGATGGGCAAGAGGTTGAGGTCACTGTTGAGGACCAGCTAACGCCTCAAGACCTCTATCCCCGATTTAGCGAAGAGGCGGCGCAGAGGCTCGTAGAGCGTCAGGAAGGTAAGGGCAGAAAAGCTGAGGATCTTGTGAACCTGGCAGCACGCCTGAAGCAACCTGCACCATCAACTAAGAGAACTTGGATGGCATACATCAGCAAGGCGATGTCAGTTGTAAACCGTCAATGCATTGATGAATTCACTGAGGATGATGCAAGGAAATACAGAGACCATTTAATTGATACCTGTGGTGGCAATACAACTAAGTCAAGGATCAGGTCTGTAAAGGGTCTATTTAACGTGGCTAAAGACGAGGGATGGATAAAGACCAACCCCTTTGATTGCATCAGCCTGAGATGCATCAAAACCAAGGCGACGGCGGCCGCTCGCCACGAAGCCGTATCGCCGGAGATGAGGGAATTGCTCCGGGTCTATCAGGACGAGTCGGACAGCAACAGGAGATTTTCCGAGAAAATCCGCAACGGGATCCAGTAACAACGCCTCAGTCAATGGGCGCCGACCTGGCAGAAGGAAATGGGCTGGGCGCCTTAGGCAATGTAACTGCAAAGAAAAACGCTGTTTGCATCCACCTGAACGTCAGAGGGGCTGACCCACCCTGTATAAAAATCTTGTAGCAACTGCTACCAAAACGTTCACCTCGCCACAGCGAGGCGCAGACAATCCAAGCCACGGAACGGGGACTTGGACTTTTCTGAGGAACCAGTCATGACAGCTCTTCTCTACAGAGGACAGTCCTACAAAGCTCAAGCACCTTCACCCAAAGCTTGTGTTCAGCTGACCTACCGCCGTGAGCACTACAACACCTGTCGCGCGGAAGTCGCTCAAAACCCACATCCAGGCTTGACCTACCGGGGCGTTTCCTACACCAAGTGATCGCGGCTGAATGAACCCCCAGCCCCTGCCTCTGGCGGGGGATTCTTTTGCCAAAGTCGCCTACGTCCTAGCGGTTACCACCCTCTCACAAACATCGTTCTCAGAACTGAAGAGCTGGCTTTGTTAAGGATCCAGTGCGATCCATTGTCGAGGCCTCTGTTGCGTTGGCACGTTGAAGCCATGAAACACCGCTCCCTTCTGCAACGCTTCGGTTCCTACCTCTTCGGCCTAGTAGACATGTACTGGGCCATGCGTAGACCTTGGCAGTACGGCATGAAACAGCCGCAGTGCGGTCTGAGCTGTGATGGCAACCACTGCGAGCCGGTGGACTGACGGTTTTTGTAGGCACGAGGAAGCAAATGGGTTGGGCGCCGGAAGCTGGCTAAAAGAGAAGGTTCTCATCGAAAGAGCAGATCGCCTTCTCACCTGAAGCACTACAGGCTCACTCCCATACACCAAGCAATCAGCCTGTCCTTCTCTTCTTCAGTCAGGAAGGGGCTAGCCAGTTCAGCAGCAGCTCCTCTACTGCTGGCTTCCCTAGTCCTTGAACACCGCCAAATAGCCAGGGTTTGAAAGTTTCAGGGTCAATGGCTCTGAGTTCTGCGCCGAGTTGTTCAAGCAAGCAGAGGGCAATACGGGTGTCGAGAGTCATGGGTCAGACGTAACTGCTTGAAGTGCTCCCCCCTCAGCTCAACCAATACCCCCGTTAGCGAGAAGTGTGGAAATTGACAATCCATAAACTGAACTAAGAAATTACTGTAATCCGAGCCGACAAAGAATTTATTTGAACACACATGAGTATTAGGGAACATCTATCTCAGGACGGGCCGCAAGCGAACCATCAAGAAATTAACAACTTGACTGACCTTTAGAGAAAAAAGTGATTTGCCCCGTAGGAACGGCATTGCTACTATCAAAAAGATTAGAAAGCTCCATAAAATTGCTATCCGATGGGTAGACATTGGATAGCTGGGTCACCGAATAGAGATCCTCTTCCCAATAGGAGTGCTGGCTATATACACTCTGAGGCGATTTAAATTGCTCTTTTGGATAAAATATGATATTGCAATCAGAATCTAGGATTGCATTTCCGAACGACTCATTTAATTGCGCCATATCCGCCATAAGGAGCACGAAGCTTGTCTTCTTATTCCAACCATCTAACTTGCTGGCTTTTGCAGAATTTTTATACTCTAGACGTCCTCGCTTAGACGAGTTTTTTTGTCCCCATATCTTGTGGGCACCATTCTTGTTGATTTGAAAATATTTAATGGTGTCATCATATCCATGATCTTCGGAGACATCAATATAACCTTTTATTTTTCGCTTGTCTGAGGTTTGCGGGATCCATTCACCAAGAAATTTCATCAAACCAAAAAAATACTCTTATCAAACTAGCATGCATTATGAGTAAAAACATCAAACAAATGCAGTATCAGGCGTTTTTCAAATAAATCTTTGACACTATGCGGTTGCCAACAAGGGGCATTGGTCAGAGGTGTCTGCCTGAAGTGTTCCCCGCTGTTGCACTGTTGAACCACGGGCAACAAATAACCCCGCCATTGGATGACGGGGGAATGCATTGAAAGCGTTTGAATCAGACAGCGACAGATGTCAGCACTGATTTCTTACCCATTCAATCGGCTTGGTATCCCCTAGATTTACTGCCTTTTTCCAGTCCTTACAGGCGTCTTTCAGATTACCTGCTTTTTCTAAAGTAATGCCGCGGTTGGTATAAGCCTTATAATATTCGGGACTGAATTTAATCGCCTTTGTATAATCAAAAATCGCTCCTTGATAATCTTTTAATTCATCCTTGGAGTTGCCACGATTGAAATACGCTCTTGAATACTTAGGCTTGATCTCAATCGCCTTTGTGTAATCAGAAATGGCCCCCTGATGATCCTTTAATCTATCCTTGGAATTGCCACGATTGTTATAGGCCGAAGCATAATTAGGATCGTACTCGATTGCTTTTGTGTAATCAGCAATGGCGCCCCTAAAATCGCCTAATGCATATCTTGCAACCCCACGATTGTAATAAGCAATTCCATATCGAGGATACATCTCGATTGCCTTAGTCCAATCAGCAATAGCCCCTTTTAGATTTCCACTTTCTGCTTTATCAAGCCCTGAATCCAACAGATCGGTAGCACTCTGTGCGTAGGCTGCCTTTATCGACAGCAGCGCTGCGCCAATTCCACCGCCAGGAGTCAGCCCTACAAGCAGCGAGCGTCCTACTGGCAAGAACAGGGATAAGGCAGCCGCAAAGGCAGTTGTGACGCGAAGCATGCTTAGGGCTGCATGGACTCTCCATCTCTAGCCCTTATTAACAAGCCTTTCTGTATCTGATCTACAAGTACATAAAAACCCGCCATGGGGTCAGCTGTGCGTCCTGATGCATACGATATAAGGGCTCAGAACTTGATGTCATTTTCCATGAGGTCATTACTTAGAGCTAACTGTTCCACTCATCGGTACTTTGCTACTTAGCGGTTCTCCAGTCTTTGCTGATACCAAACAAAATCCATCCGATGTTTTTAAAAAGAACTGCATGGGTTTTGAGGAAATGGATGATGACTACAGGATTCAGAAAGCCAAGTATTGCAACTGCATGGCAAATTTTATCTACATTAAGCAAAAAGAGAAAAGCTTGAGAGACAACAGAAGACATAAAAATGATGTGCCGGTATGGCCGCAACGATGAGTCGGTCGATTGCTCATAACTAGCTTTTCAGCGCAAGACAAAACGATTGAACAACGCAAGACACTCTTGGCTATGACAAGGATCATTCTCCTACACTGGACAGCCCGTAATGGATTTCAAGAACAATGTATAAGCACGTACACAAGAAGTACAGAAACCTTTTCCGATTATTCAATGAGACCTTAGATTAATTATGTTACTTTTCATC
Source organism: Synechococcus sp. CC9616 (assembly GCF_000515235.1). Classification (NCBI taxonomy): domain Bacteria; kingdom Bacillati; phylum Cyanobacteriota; class Cyanophyceae; order Synechococcales; family Synechococcaceae; genus Synechococcus; species Synechococcus sp. CC9616. Next base: position 1,455,774 of record NZ_KI911558.1, read on the forward strand.
GTAGTTGCATCAAGGCCACATCCAATGGAGACCAACAAATGAGCGGCAAACTCCTCGTTGTCAGCATCGTTATTTTCTTCCTTTTATTCTTTATTTATGAGTCTTGGCTGATGCGCAGCCTGCCTCACTGACGAACAGTAGAGAAGCAGGCGCGAAGCGGCAGAGGAACATCGAATGTTGACCGAACATGCCGCTCAGTCTTGCTTCTCGTTTTCCTGGCTTGCGGTGGGGGCTGGAAGCTTGCTATCAAGCCATCTTGAAAAGATATAAATTCCTATAAACATCGGTGCATAGATGATCCACATATTGTCCAGTTCATAGCCACTATTATTTACAAGCACCAAGGCTGCATAGCTCAAAATGATGTAAATAGACACTCTGCGCAGCACCGGAAATTTGCCGAACATCTTCTTTCTAAATGGCCTCCTACTCTAAGCATAGTCTTGCGTTCGATCTGGTATTTCGAGACAGCTTCCGAGACAGGGCTTTCGCAAACCAATGCTCTTCAACGATCGAGATCTGCCAAAACAATTCCCTCAGAATGACAGCCGCAAGGCGACCTTAAACAAGCTTCAAGCTAAAAGGATCAAAGTGTCAAAGGAGATTTATCACATCATATTGAGATTCATTCGATCTTGCATTTAGCTCGAAAGCTCATCCATACTGATTACGGTGTTAACGACTCAAGAAGCAAGCTGCCTTTGACACTTCCAAAGTAGTTATTAATAAGTTCCGCGGCGTTTGGCTTCACTGCCCTGAGCAGTCGGTGCAGAAGTCTGGTGTCCGAGGCCAATGTGCACACCGAGATCAGGGGTCATGGCGTCGGTGCATCCGTGGGCTCCCCAACATCAGCATGGCCACCGGGCTCCCGCGGGGAACGCAAGGACGGCCCCGGTTCTCCTCCGCCCTGTAGCTGCCAGCTGCTGTATTGATCATCCAACCGAGCCGTGAGTCGCTCCAATCGCTGCCTGGGACGCTCGCCATCGCCACCGGCAGCGAGCTGCAGACGCAACTGCACACGCAGCAGATCCACCGCCAAACCCCAGGCTTCATCGGCAGCAGCCTGATCAAGAGCCAGCTCCAGCAACTGATCGGCGCGATCAAGATCCGCTTCCTCCAGAAGTTCCGCTGCCAGTCCCAGTCGCCGCGCCGCCACAGCTCCAGTGGTCCGTCCGGACAGCAACACCTCCGCCGCCGCAAGCCGATCACCGGCAGCTGCCTCATGGTGCGCCAGTTGATCAAGCCCATTCACCGTGATCGGCTCACCCGGTTCTGCTGAAGCATCAGGAGCCTCGACCAGTTCCAGCTGCTCAAGCGCCATCAGATCTCCATTCACCAACCGCCGCAACGCCCGGGCCGCTCGCGGATGATCCAGGGCCGCATCGGCCGCCTGCCAGCTGAGCCGCAACCAGCGTTCCCGTTCAGCGCCAAATCCCGGGAGATAACGGCTCAACACCGTGCGAGCTCCGTCAGGAGAACGACAGATCAGCAACACCCGGGCATTGGTCAGCACCTCATCCATCGTTTGAGATGTCGTGTTGAAGCTGAGCAAACGGTCTCGGAGCTGCTGCTGACGATCCGACAATCCGAAGGCGGCCGCTTCAACGCAGCCATGCTCCAGCTCTGCAAGAGTCCCTTCGAGCAGCAACGTCTGGAAGGACTCCTCAGCCATGGGCTGGGGCTCCTGCGAGGAAAGCTGTTCCGGAGCGGAGGGTGCCGCAGCCAGCAACAGCATCACCAGAGCAAAGGGTGCGGTCCCCATGGCGGTCTGCGGTCTACAAAGGAAACCTACGAGGCACATCACGCTCCGCCTGCGCCCATGGCCATCTCGAGCACCCGTCCCAACACCCTGCCGGCACTGCGGCGACTGTTAATCGTCGGCAGCGGTGGCCGGGAGCATGCCCTCAGCTGGGGACTGCGGCGCTGCCCCTCCGTGGAAGTGGTCTGGATTGCACCGGGCAACGGTGGGACCAAAAGTGAAACCAGTGGTGGAACCAGTGATCAGCAGGTCCAGATCGCTGAAACCGACGCCGCTGGACTGCTGAGCCACTGCCGCGCAGAGGCGATCGATCTGGTGATTGTGGGACCGGAAGCCCCCCTGGCAGCCGGGCTGGCCGACACGCTGCGTGAGGCGGGCATCGCCGTCTTCGGTCCTGGAGCTGAAGGGGCGCAGCTGGAAGCCAGCAAAGCCTGGGCCAAGCAACTGATGCAGGATGCCGGCGTTCCCACCGCCAGACATTGGGCGGTGAGCAGCGAAGCCGAGGCGCTGGCGGTGCTGAAGCAGGTCAACTGCCCCCTGGTGGTGAAGGCCGATGGCCTGGCGGCGGGGAAAGGCGTCACCGTGGCCGAGAGCATCGCCGAGACGCAGGCCGCGATTGAAGAGGCCTTTGGCGGACGCTTCGGGGCGGCCGGTGCCCAACTCGTTCTCGAGGAACGGCTGCAAGGCCCGGAAGTGTCCGTGTTCGCTCTCTGTGATGGGGAACGCATGGTGCTGCTGCCGCCAGCCCAGGACCACAAACGGCTGGAGGAGGGCGACCGTGGCCCGAACACCGGAGGGATGGGGGCCTATGCACCGGCACCACTGCTGGATCAGGACGGGTTGGAGCAGGTGCGACAGGCGGTGCTTGAGCCCACCTTGAAGGCTCTGCGGGCACGTGGAATCGAATACCGCGGTGTGATCTATGCGGGGCTGATGCTCACAGCGAACGGGCCACAGGTGATCGAATTCAACTGCCGTTTCGGCGATCCCGAATGCCAGACCCTGGTGCCGCTGCTGGGACCGGAACTGGCCCAGGTCCTGCAGGCTTGTGCCCACGGCCGCCTGGATCTGGCGCCAACGCTGACGATCGGCAACCAGTGCAGCGCCTGTGTGGTGGCGGCTGCCAAGGGCTACCCGAACTCCACCCGCACGGGCGATTCCATCGATCTTCGCTTGGACAGTGATGCGCAGCTGCAGCTGTTCCACGCCGGCACCCGCCTTGATCAATCCGGCAACCTGGTGAGTTCAGGTGGGCGCGTGCTTGCGGTGGTCGCTCAGGGCCGTGATTTCGATGCAGCCTTCGCCGCGGCCTATGGCGGCCTCAAACAAGTGCATTTCGATGGAATCCACTACCGTCGCGATATCGGGCACCAGGTGCGGACCGACTGATGACCAGCGGCACTCAAGCCACCGCTGACTGGGCCCTCCCTCCACAAGGAGGACCGCCCGACGATCAGGACGGCGTCTGGCGCCGCATCGTTCTCTGGTGGGAGGAATTCAGCCTTCAAACCAAGCTGCTCGCCATCGCCACGTTGGTGGTGAGCTTGATGATGACTGGCATCACGTTCTTCGCCCTCAATGGCATCCAGCGCGATGCCGTGATGAACGACACCCGATACGCCCGGGACCTGGGCCTGCTGCTGGCTGGAAATGTCACCGAACTCGTGGCGCAGGAACAGGACCGGGAGCTGGCAGATGTCGCCGAGAAGTTCTGGCGTTCCAGCCGCAGCGTTCGCTACATCTTTTTCGCCGATCCGGATGGGGTTATCTATTTAGGGATTCCGATCAGCGCCACACCGGCCGGTGGGGAGGGGGAATTGCGTCTCAACCGTCGCCTTGAGCTGCCGGATGAACTGCGCCGCCGCCCCCAGAACCCCCTGGTCCGTCAGCACCTGACTCCCAAGGGACGGGTGATCGACGTTTTCGTCCCCCTGATCCGCAACGGGCGTTACTACGGCGTTCTTGGCCTAGGCGTGAACCCCAACGAAACCGCCCTGGCCAGCGCAGCTCTCACCCGCGAGGTGACGGTGGCGGTGTTCATCTCCATCTGGGTGCTGGTGATTCTTGGAGCGGTGTTCAACGCCCTCACCATCACCCGTCCGGTGAAAGAGTTACTGCGCGGCGTCCGTTCGATCGCCTCCGGCAATTTCCAGGCCCGGATCGCCTTGCCCGTCGGCGGGGAACTGGGAGAACTGCTCACCGGCTTCAATGCCATGGCCTCTCAGCTGGAGGCCTATGACGAGGCCAATATCGAAGAGCTCACCGCCGCTCAGGTGAAGCAGCAGTCCTTGATCGCCACCATGGCTGATGGGGCCATCCTGCTGGATGCCGAGGGGCGCATCGTGTTGGCGAACCCCACCGCCAGGCGGCTGTTCCGCTGGGAAGGCCGCAACCTGGAAGGACAGGAACTGGTGGAGGAACTGCCGGATCTGCTGGCGATCGAGGTGCATGCTCCCCTGGACGCCCTGCTGCTCAGTGGAGCTGACAGCGAGGATCTGCGCTGCAACGTCGGTGAGCCTGCCCGCACTCTGCGCATCGTGATGCAGGCGGTGCGCGATGCCAGTGGTGAATCGCTCAAGGGAATCGCCGTCACCGTTCAGGACCTCACCCGCGAGGTGGAGCTGAATGCGGCCCAGAGTCGATTCATCAGCAACGTCTCCCACGAACTGCGCACACCGCTGTTCAACATCAAGAGCTACGTCGAAACCCTCTACGACCTCGGCGACCAGCTCAGTGACGACGAGAAGCGGGAATTCCTTGGTGTTGCCAATGCCGAAACCGATCGTCTGACCCGTCTGGTGAATGACGTGCTCGACCTCTCCCGTCTGGAGTCAGGCCGTGCAGTGCAGTTCGAGCCAATGAGCCTGCGGCCGGCAATGGAGCAGACCCTGCGCACCTACCGCCTCAATGCGGACGAGAAACAGGTGCGCCTGGAACTCGACGTGTCCCCCGACCTACCCGAGGTACTCGGCAACTGGGATCTACTGCTTCAGGTTTTGGACAATCTTGTCGGCAACGCTCTGAAGTTCAGTCGTGCCGGCGGTGTCCTGGCCCTGCGGGCCTATCCCTGGCCGGACAGCTGCCGGGTGGAGCTGCAGGAGACGTCCGTGGCAGACGGCCCCACCTGCCAGCTGACATCACCACTGCCCCGCTTGCGGGTGGAGGTGGCTGACACCGGCTGCGGCATCAGCCAAACCGATCAGGAAAGAATCTTCGACCGGTTTTACCGCGTTGAAAATTCAGTTCACACCGAGGTGGGGACGGGCCTGGGCCTCTCGATCGTGCGCGGCATTCTCGAGAAACACGGCTCCAAAGTGCAGATGGCCAGCGAGCTGGAGGTGGGCACAATTTTCTGGTTTGATTTGCCGCTGCAGCAGGCCGATGCAGACGAGTTGCAACTCCAGTCGGAACGACGCTCTCTGGCTGAACAGGAGGTCTGAGGGATCAGTCCTCGCTGGACACACCCCGGGCAATCCTTGAGAGCTCGTTGCGCTCGTCGGTAGTCACCCGATGGGGCACACCCGAGATGATCCGTTCGAAGTTGGAGAACGAATCCTGGATCTGCGGTCCGTTGCCGGTGATCACAAATTCACGAATTCCCTTGTCGTGCCAGGAGCCGCGCATCTTGAACACATTCAGGGCACGGGCCATCTCACCGCGAATCTCCACGTACTGCAGCAGCAGGATCGTGTCGGTGATCGTTGAGATGTGGGAATCAGTGATCGAATGGCTCCCCATGAACTCCTCTGAGGTGTTCGTGAAGAAGCCGGCGATCTCCTCCTGCTTGGCGTAACCGGTCACGCCGATCACAAACTGGCGGAAGGCGTTGTGGCTCACTCCCCTAGCCAGGGCTGACAGGGAATCGATCGCCATCCGCGAGGGCTTGAACTGGCTGATCTCGGTTTTGATGATCTGCAGGTGATCTTCAAGGCCTGTTGATTCGGGATAGGCGCAGATGATCTTGAGCTGACCGTCCTGCTCCATCTGCTCGAAATCGATCCCCCAGCTGGTGCCATTGCGCAGCAGTTGAGCCCGTGATTCCTCATAGGCAAACAGGATCGCCCGTTCCTTGTTGCGGCAGGCGTCCTCAATGAACTTGGACACCAGCAACGTCTTGCCGGTTCCCGTTGCGCCGGTGGCCAGGATGATCGAATCCTTGAAGAAGCCACCGCCACACATCTCGTCGAGGCGTGGCACGCCGGAGCTGACCCGCACATTCGAGGAGCGCTGGGTGAGGCGCATCGCTCCCAACGGGAAGATGCTGATGCCATGGGCTCCCATCGTGAAGGGGAACTCACCCTTCATGTGAGTGGTTCCGCGCAGTTTGAGAATCTCGACGGTGCGCCGGCGACGCTCCCCCTCCAGGACGTTGCGCAGAATCACAACGTTGTCGGAGACAAATTCCTCAACGCCATAGCGGGCGATCGGACCGTATTCATCAATCCGCTCGGTGGTCATCACCGTGGTGACACCGATCTCCTTGAGACGTGCAATCAGCCTGAAGATCTCCCGACGTACAACAAAGACGGCGTCGTACTGCTGAAACACCGCCGTGATCGAGTCGATCGCGACCCGTTTGGCCTTGTATTTGCGGATGGCGTAGTTGATCCGCTCGATCAGGCCTGAGAGATCAAAACTTCCCGCCACATCCTGACCATCCGGATCCGGCGAGGCGTCGAGAATGAACAGCTTGTCCTGCTCAACCATGTCCTGCAGGTTCCAGCCGAAGCTGGCGGCATTGCGAAGGATGTCGAGGGGAGACTCCTCGAAGGTGACGAAGATGCCGGGCTCGTCGAAATGCTTGATTCCATTGTGAAGGAAATGCAGCGAGAACACGGTCTTGCCGGTGCCGGACGTTCCGCTGATCAGCGTGCTGCGTCCAATCGGCAAACCGCCCTGACAGACGTCATCAAAGCCCTCGATCCCGGTCGGGAGCTTTTGTACCTGCATCTGAGCAGGGCCACTGGCGGGGGGGAACTGCATGCCTACACGCTCACGATCAGACGCTAGTGAGAAGTCCACAACGGGAGCTATTGATCACCATCTCGCTTAAGAATCACCGGGAGATGTGTCGTCCTCGTCATCAACGGTGTCGATCAAACCGGAGTTGAGCGGGCTATCCGCCAGTTCGTCGTAAAGCAGATCAAGACCGATCAGCACCCGTTCCCGGTCGGAAAGATCGCCGATGATGCGACGCACAGGTGGCGGGAGAATCTTGGAAAGCGTTGGCGTGGCCAGGATTTTGTCCTCCTCCGCCAGCTGCGGATTCTTCAGCACGTCGATCACCTTGAGGGCATAAACGCCGCGAAACTCGGTTTCAAGGATGTTGCGCAGGGTTTTCAGCGCCCGCATCGAGTTGGGCGTGTTCCCTGCCACGTAGAGCTTGAGGATGTAGGTCTTGCGGGGGCTCATAACGACATCTCCGGGGCATCGGGGGGCTCGATCTCCCGGCGGGTGCGGCCAGAGGCTGACCCGGACAGGGGGATGTCCGGCGGAATTGAACGCCGGTACATCTCACACAGATGGGCCATTACATCGAGAAGCGCAAGGCGGTAATCCTGAAGAAAGTCGTTCTTATGCCCCTCAAGGCGAAGCTGTTTCCAGAACTCGTCGATCAGATCAACGTGGATTTCCACGGTTCGCGTGATCGGCAGATCACTGAAGAAGGCCGTGTTCACGAAACTCTCCAAGGCCTGGTTGGCAGCAGCCGGATCTCGGAAATAGCTGATCAGCAGATCGCGGTAGGTGCGCTGCAACGACTGAAGCAATTCCTTGCGTTCATCCGGCGAAAGGCTGCCCAGGAATCGCGATGGATCACGTTTGTAGAAAACCCCCAGATAACCGAGCCGTTCCTGGAGGCGACTGGAAAGCTTCCAGACCTCACCGGTCCCATTGTCGTCCTGACGGCCATCCATCCGCCCCTGGCGCAGGAACCGGGAAATCGATGCATCGATGTTGTAACCCAGCTGTTCCAGCTGATCGGCCGGTAAATGCAGTTCCTCGGAGTGGTAGTCCACATGGCCCTTCACCTCACCCACCACCACGGCGGGGAAGAGCAAGCCGGAGCTGACGAGCTGCTCACGGGTGACTGGGTCCAGCAGAGGCTGTTCCACCACCACCGCGTCGATGTACTCCTGCCGTCGCTCGATCAGTGCCGCCAGACCTCCCTCCTCGGCAAGGTCAACGACGATCGGCTTGTAGCGGTTTCCCGGCAACCACTGACAACAGGTCTGGACCAGCTCAGGGGTCCTCAGCAACAGAGCAACGGTTAGGGCCGGCCGGGCCATCCTTGGGCGGAGTTCGACTCAATACGTGAATCTTGACGAAGGGGCGCTCGAGGACCGAAGATCTTTGTTTGTCTTTCGATTGCGGCTCAGGCCAAATCGGTTCCCTCCGAGCCTGACCGCGTCTCCTAACCATGGCCGACACCAAGCCCTCTGCTGAGGACACCAACGCTGCAAAGGCTTCTTCCAAAGCAGCTGCCAAGACTGAATCAACAGCCGCTGGAGAATCAGCCGACGCTTACGCGATCGTTGAAGCATCCGGCACCCAGATGTGGCTTCAGCCCAACCGGTACTACGACCTCGACAGGATCCATGCCGAGGTTGATGACACGGTCACCCTGGAGAACGTGCTGCTGGTGAAGAACAGCAAGGGCACAACCCTCGGTCAGCCTTACGTCAAGGACGCCAGCGTCTCCCTGAAGGTGATGGCCCATCGTCGTGGCGCCAAGATCATCGTTTACAAAATGCGCCCCAAGAAGAAAACCAGGCGCAAGAATGGTCACCGGCAGGAACTCACCCGTGTGATGGTGGAGTCCATCACCGTGGGCGGTAAGTCGATCAGCTGACGCTCCCAACATCTGTTTCTCCTTCCTCTCAATCCCTTCCTCCCCATGGCACACAAGAAAGGCACAGGCTCCACACGCAACGGCCGCGATTCCAACTCCAAGCGCTTGGGAGTGAAGGCCTATGGCGGTGAAACGGTCTCTGCCGGCTCAATTTTGATTCGTCAGCGCGGCACATCCGTGCTGCCTGGGGTCAACGTTGGCAAGGGCAAGGACGACACCCTGTTTGCCCTCACCGATGGCGTGGTGAAGTTTGAAAGCATTCGCCGCGGCCTGCGCAACCGCAAGCGCATCAACATCACTCAGGCTGTCTGAGCCAGCGCCTCAGATCCCTGGCAATGCCTTGTGTCCATGACGCCTTGCCCGCGTCAGCACAATCCACAAACCGATCAGATTGAGCCCCAGCACGATGGCGTCGCTGGGGCTTTGTTGTGTGATCAGTTCGAAGACTTCATAGGGCAGGGGCAGCGCCATCAACACCACCAGCAACCAGTCACCCCAACGTCGCTCATTCCAGGCCGCCCAAGCTGCCAGATACACCAGCAAGGCATAGGTGCCGGTGATTAAAGCAATCGCCCGCAAAGAATCCGGCCCAAGATTCAGTGCTCGCTGAGCAAGGTGGGCCAGCACCATGCGATCACCATCCACCAGATCATCAGCAAGCAGTGCCAGTCGACCCATGTCCTGACTGCTGATCGCGGCCGCCACACTCACCAGCAGCAAAAGCGTGGCCACCACCACCTTCTTGATCACGATCAAACGGATGAGAAGGCCCTGCAGTTTCATCTCATCCAATCGGCTGGTACGTGCGGGTCGTGATCAACAGCGGATGGAAGATCTCCAGGAATCGACTCTGCAGGGTTTGAAAGAACTGCTCCACAAGCCCTGGATCATCGAAATGGAAGGGGTACTGACCGAGATGCCCCTTGAAGAAATACCAGTTCAGCAAGGCCACTGATCCCGTCTGCATGCGGCTGTGGAACTCCAGGAGTTGCGCAGAGGGGTCGGGCAGATGTTCCAGCACATCCAGACAAACCAACGTGTCGAAACGAACGGCCGCCGTCTCGGCAAGGTCGCGATGGGTAGAGAGTTTGTGGCTGATCCCCAGGGCATCCGCCCGTTGTTGCACAAAGGACCGGTTATGGGGATTGAGATCCACAAACCAGACATGGTCCACCTGCGGCAGCAACGCAGCTGACAGCGCATGGGTGCCGATCCCCCCGCCGAAATCAAGAACCTGTCCCCGCGCGAACATGCCTTGCAGGCGAAGGGTATCGGCGATGTAGTCAGCACTGCTCAGGTGCCAGGCGGCCAGCTCGAGCAAATGCCCGGTCCCGACGGTGTCCTCGTAAAAAGCCGTGGCGTCCTCGGCGCGGAAGGCACCGGGATGCAGATCCGCCAACTCCTCCGTGCTGCTGGGCAGCCGCTGATCGACATCCTCGATCGACAAATTCAGATAGCTGCCGAGGTGCGCCTTGAGATTCAGGCCGTCATCAAGAAAGGCTGAAACATCCACCTCACGACTGCTGCACAGCTGCGGCATGGCATCACGACAACCAGCGCGTCACTGTCGCATCCGGCCGGGTGCAACAGTCGACATGACGACTCATCAGCGGACGTGAACGGTCCTTTCGGCTTTGTGGTGATCGACAAACCCGCTGGAATGACATCCCACGACTGCGTCAGCCGCCTGCGGCGCAGCTATGGGCTCAGACGCGTCGGCCATGGTGGGACCTTGGATCCATCGGTCACCGGTGTCCTGCCGATCGCCCTTGGGCAGGCAACCCGTTTGCTGCCCTACCTGCCAGGGGAGAAGACTTATCGCGGAGTGCTCCAGCTGGGCACCATCACCAGCAGCGACGACCTCGATGGAGAGATCCTGAGCAAGGCTCCTTGGCCCCGTATGAACGGCAGCGAACTCAATCACGCGCTGGACGGATTTCGCGGAGACATTGAGCAGAAGCCGCCTCAGGTGTCGGCGGTTCACGTGAATGGCGAACGAGCCCACAGAAGAGCCCGCCGTGGTGAGCAGATGGACCTTGTGGCCAGACCGGTGACCATTCATGACCTCAACCTGCTCGATTGGGATCCAAGCAGCGGGCAACTCTCCATTGAGGTTCACTGCTCGGCTGGGACCTACATCCGGGCCCTGGCCCGGGACCTGGGGGAGGCCCTCGGTTGTGGTGGTTGCCTCCGCCATCTGCGCCGAACCCAGGCCCTCGGCTTTCACGACCATCAGGCGGTTCCGCTTCCGGAGAAGGACAGCGACCCGCCACCACCCCTTTCACCGGCAATGGCACTGACACATCTGCCGTGCCGCCAGCTCAGCGCAACCGAAGAAACAGACTGGCGCTGTGGCCGTCGGGTGTCGATCGCCGAAGGAAGCGAGAGCGTCCTACTGGTTCTCAATCACGACCGAAGCCTGGCAGGGATCGGCCTGCGGGACTCCGAGGACCTTCTGAGGCCGAAAGTGGTCTTCAATGCCATCGGATGAGCGCATCACGCTGATACTCCCCTAAAGCATGTAGGTCAGAGAGACGAGCGCAGAAGCGGGGCGATCAATGAACAACCCATTTCACAACCATTGATCAACAACAGGCGATAAATCCAAGCAGGAGCGATTCAAACACCTTGAAAGGTCCGGCCTCAGACGCACAGCAAAAAGAAGATCATCAGCGAACAAGCCCATCGCTCAACAACATGAATTCCCAAAAATGAAATACTGCTGCGACTGAATGCGCTGCCGACGACCGAGAAAATTCACCACAGGTGGCCTCAACCTCTGAAAAAACGTTGATTCAGCCAACATTGACGAACAAGAGATGATTATGAACCTGGCAGCCAAGAGACAGCCAGGGCAAATATGCCCACAAACAAACACCATCAATCAGCGATAACGGTGTGAAGATCACATCATCATCGCTGAAACATTTCCTGAAGAAACGGCGTCAAGGTATCAGATTTTTGATCCGATACCTTGACGGCCAAATTCGATTGATTCGGTAGCCTTCAATCTCATGTTGACTGTGACGCTCTTCGATGGCTGGCCACAGCAAATGGGCCCAGATCAAACGCACAAAAGCGGTGGTCGACGCCAAACGTGGTGCCGTGTTCACACGCCTGGCCCGTGAAATCAGCGTGGCGGCTCGCGCTGGGGCGGATCCAGCCGGCAATTTTCAATTAAAAACAGCGATCACCAGGGCCAAGGCCGCCGGGGTGCCAGCGTCGAATATCGAGCGCGCCATCGCCAAGGGATCCGGCCAGGGGGGCGAAGGCAGCCAGCTGGAAGAGGTGCGTTACGAGGGGTATGGCCCGGGTGGTGTGGCAATCCTGGTGGAGGCTCTCACCGACAATCGAAATCGCACCGCAGCGGACCTGCGACTGGCCTTCAGCAAAAACGGAGGCAATCTCGGTGAATCGGGGTGCGTCGCCTACCTGTTTGAACATCGCAGCGAGGTCCTGATCTGTACAGATGCCGCCCAAGAAGAGCAGCTGCTCGAAAGCCTTCTCGATCTGAACGCGGATGGCTACGAGCTGGTCGACGAGACGTCTGAAGCCATCGTCTTTGGGTCCTACACAGCCCTGGAGGCTCTCCAGGATGGCTTGCGGCAGCAGGGATGGACGATCAGCGAGTGGTCACACTGCTGGCATCCACTCAGCAACATCGACATCGAGGATCCGGATGTCTCCGAGCAATGCCTGAAGCTACTCGCGGTACTGGAAGGTCTTGATGACGTTCGCAGCGTCAACGCCAACCTCGGCGTCTTTCTCGAGCCATGATGCCGGTACGTGGGTCCATATCATGCGCAGTCTTCTTCTAGCCGTTGCGATTGGCGCGTCCGCAGCATTGGCAGGCTGTCAGAGCTCGTCGAACGATCTCTCCTCGAACTCCGCGACACAGACGGACGGAGAGCCAATGCTTCGCATCACGCTGGACGTCGAGGAACCGGTGAAGAGCATGGGAGTGCTGCAGACACCCTCAAGCAATCACGCCTTCAATGTTGGTTACGGCAAATACGGCATCGCCTGCGAAGGGAGCACGTTCACCGAAGGCGTCACTCCAATTGGGCGTTTTCGCGTCAATGCAATCCTCACGGACGACAACTTCGCCATGGATCCGGAGCTGATCGAGCAATCCGGAAAAAGCGAGGAGTTTTTGAAAACGACTCTGTTCAGCAACATGAGCAGCATCGACTTCAAAGGGGATGGTGAAACCGGTGAATACGGCAGCGGCTACATCAGCCTGGCGCCGGTTCCCGAGACGCCTCAGCCGTTCGAATTCAACGAGTACGCCGGCACGTTTCGCTGGTACAGCTTTGCCATTCACGGAACCAACAACGACATACGCGTGGGCCGGAAAGTGACCGGGGGATGTCTCAACGTGAAAGCGTCAGACCTGGAGGTCCTGCTGGACAGCGTTGAACTTGGCGATTTGGTCGAGATTACAGCCAATGGTCCCTGCCAGCCCGGCTGAACAGCATTGGAGATTTCAGCAGAATTCCTGCCAGACCGCTCGTAGGTCGTCGGGTTCCAAGGTGAGGAAGTGAATCTTGGCCTCGTTCAACGCCGCCTTGAGTCGGTATTCCTGCCGGCAGGGAAGAAGCTCCTCCACGCGATCGAGAAGTTGCATGTACATCGCCAGTGTTGAGACATTCACGGCAGTCGTCGGCTGATTCCTGCAATGTGACGCTGAAGAACCAACGACACATCACCCGAATAGGGATTCATGATTCCTCCTGATCGGGCCGGCGGATCATCTTTGCCAGCATTTCCAGACGGGCGTTCTCGGATTCGGAGGCCCGACTGGCCATCCAATTGCTGGCCGCCTTCTGCTGGGCAATCTGTTGAACCAGAAAAAGAGCGGTCTGACGAAGTTCGTCGATGTCCTGACAGTCGCGGATAAAACGACTCAGACGTTCCGTCTCGAAGCTCTGTTCGAGGCCTCGTTCGAGGGGATCGATACTCAGGAGTCGAAAGCGATTGCAGCGACGTTAAGGATGCTGAAGTGCCTCTGCGTCCGCCCACAGACAGACCTGGCGATGGCTTCCCAGCCAACTTGCTGGCAGGCGGTCGTCCGGGTGCTCCAACGCCAGCAGCGCATGAAGAACAGGCGCCTTCGAAGCACCGGTTACTACGAGGTGAATGTCCTCCGCCATCAGGATTTCATCAAGCCCGAGGGTGATCGCGCGCATTGGAACTGTGGCTGAATCGCCCCCGAACATTCCGGCGTTCTGCTCCCGCGTGGAACCTGAGAGTGTCACGACGCGACAACGGGTTCGGGGACCGCAGGGGGGCTCGTTGAAGCCGACATGGCCATTGCTCCCCAAGCCCAGCAATTGCAGACCAATCCCGCCGGCAGCCTGCAGGGCCATGCGGTAATCCTCTGCTGCCGTCTCCCCATCCTCTGCTGTGCCATCGGGCAAACGCAGCGATGGTGCTGGAAGCTGTAACGGCCCGCCCAGATGCGTCTCCATGAAGCGCCGATAACTGCGTGAATCAGCTGCCGGGAGCCCCTGGTATTCATCCAGATTGAAACTGCTCCAGCCTGCTCGCAGGGTAGCCAGATCGGTTGGATCCCAGGCGGACAGCCGCTGCACCAGGGCTGCATAAAGCGGTTCCATCGTCCGGCCGGTGGCCAGTCCCAATGGCTTGCAACGCCCAGGCGACGCCAACCGCTGGCGGAGCTTGCTCTCCAGATGGGACGACAGGGCCTCGATCAATGCAGCTTTCGTCGGCCGCTGCTCCAGCCGGTGGGGGAAACCCTGCACGTGCCCTGGCGGCTCAACCTCTCCAGAGTGGCGCGATAGGAGGCTGCTGCGCCATAGATGGGTCGTGAGACGTCCTGAACGGAACAACTTCAGCACCCCGGTAGTAGTGCTGAAGAATCGAGCGGAAATCGGCTCCCTGCTCCGCCAGACCGTGGGCACCCCACTGACTCATGCCAACGCCATGGCCATAGCCCTGGCCGCGTACGAGCAGCTGATAGCCAGCCGTAGATCCGCGCTGGATCCTCATCGGCAGCAACGATGGTGCAGCCGATCGCAGCACCGGGGTGGTGGCAGCCCCCTTTAATGAGCCCTTCAAAGCCACCGACGTGGTGATCCGATCAATCCGGGAGCCAGCAGATGCTGACGCCGTTGCCGGTGGAGCAATCGCTGGAAGAGGCTGCAAACCAGGCAGCTCCTGATCGCTCACCATCTCAAAGTTCACCAGGGTGCTCTTGAGACCGAGCCGACGTCTCAGTTCCGGGCCTGTCAACAAAAGAACGCCACGGGGGCCAAGGATGCGCGCCTGACGAACCCGACCGCTGCCGCTGCGACTCAGCACCTCAACTGAATCAAGACCACCGGTTTCAGGGAGGCGTCGGCGAAGGCTGACGGCATCGAAACGCTCCTGCCAGCGATGCACAGGACTGTGCTGGTCGTGATCGGGAACACTGACCAAATACGGCAGCTGTTGGCGCCACACCATGGCGCTCGACTCCGTGACACCACCGGCGCTGCTGTGAAACACCGCATCGATCAGCCGTCCTCGATGCACCAACACAAGGGACCGTGTGCTCCGCACCGCTTCCCGGGTGCTGTCGGTTTCGGACTCCACGCCGCGATACACCTGACTGGCCACCGTGGCCTTCACATCCCAGCCCTTGCCACTGCCGCGCTGCCGGAGGGCGTAGGTCCGCGCCGCAACAGCCTGGGCCTGCAGAGCTGCCAGCGGCCACTGATGCGGCATCTCGCTGCCGACGACACTGGCGAGATAGGTCTCAACCCCCAGCTGATTCACAACCTGCAGCTGGCCGGCGTGCGCCTGAATCAGCAGGGTTCCCCGATAGCGGCGCTGACCAAGCCAGATGCCACGAGGGTCATCGTTCTCCACACGCACCACAGCACCTGGGGCGAGCCGGCGGTGATCCAGCTCCAGACGTTGCAAGCGCTGCTCGGCGCCGCTGAGACCACGCACCCGCATCGGCTCGCCACCATCCGCACGCAGCATCAGCCGGGGGGCCTGCTTGAGCAAGACCCGCATTTGCGGTTCTCTCAAGGCGGTGACGGCCACCCCCGGCAGCATCACCACGGCAGCGAAACCCGCAACAGCAGCGGCACCGAATAAAGGAGCGGAACGCACAGCGATGAACTCGACGCACCAGTGTGACGTGATCGCCACGGGTCAGCCAGGTGGCAGCATGAACACTGAGGGTCAGCGGCCGTGCAGGTCACTTTTCTCGGCACCAGCTCCGGCGTCCCCACTCGGGCCCGCAACGTTTCTGCGGTAGCGCTGCGTCTTCCGCAGCGGGCCGAGATGTGGCTGTTCGACTGCGGCGAAGGCACCCAGCACCAGTTCCTACGCAGTGATCTGCGGCTCTCCCAGTTGCGCCGGATCTTCATCACCCACATGCACGGCGACCATGTGTTCGGCCTCCCGGGCCTCTTGGCCAGCCTGGGACTCTCGGGCAACAGCAATGAGGGGATCGACCTCTACGGACCAGATCCCCTCGAAGGCTTTCTCCATGGGGCACTGCGCAACAGCTCCACCCGGATCGGCTACCCCCTGCAGGTTCATCGCAGCCGACCAGCCGCTGAGACAGGAACCCTGCTGTATGAGGACGATGAACTGCTGGTGCGCTGCACCCCACTCACTCATCGCGTCCCGGCCTATGCCTACCGGGTGGAACAGAAACCCCTGGCCGGACGCTTCGACGTGGCCAAAGCCAAGGACCTTGGCATTCCCCCCGGACCGATTTACGCCCAGCTGAAACGCGGCGAATCAGTCGAGCTGGACGACGGCCGCGTGATCGATGGTCGCGATCTGTGCGGGCCGGATCGCGACGGCGTGAGCATCGTGTATTGCACCGACACGGTGTTCAGCGAAGCGGCGGTCAATCTGGCGCGGGGGGCGGATCTGCTGATCCATGAATCCACCTTTGCCCACGAGGAAGCGGAGATGGCCTTTCAGAAGCAGCACTCGACAAGCACGATGGCGGCTCAGACCGCCGCAGAGGCCGGCGTCGGTCTCCTGGCACTCACCCACCTCAGTCCCCGCTATGCCCCAGGCAATTCGGTGACCGCTGACGACCTGCTGGCGGAAGCTCAGGCGATCTTTCCCAACACGGTTTTGGCCCGGGACTTCATGCAACTGGACGTGACGGCCCGCTGCAACAGTTCGTGATCCCGACGCGGAGGGTCACTCCCCCGTGATACAAGAGCTTGGTGCTGTGCACCCGTCAGATCCCGGCATCCTTTATGGACTCTTTCCTTTCCCTTCTGCGACGGTCC
The DNA here is from genome assembly GCF_000515235.1 of Synechococcus sp. CC9616. NCBI lineage: Bacteria > Bacillati > Cyanobacteriota > Cyanophyceae > Synechococcales > Synechococcaceae > Synechococcus > Synechococcus sp. CC9616. The sequence goes on from NZ_KI911558.1 coordinate 1,472,653, forward strand.
CTGATGGGGCTGCTGATCCTGGTGCCGGTAACCATCGGCCTGGCGTTCACCAGTCCTGCCGAAGCCGCCCGATGGGATGCGGAGACCCTCACGGTCCCCAACAATCCAGACGGTGTCCAGGTCACCTTTTCAGAGCAAGAAATCAATACCGGTCGCAAGGTCTTCAACACCAGCTGCGGAACGTGTCACGCCGGGGGCATCACCAAAACGAACCAGAACGTCGGCCTCGATCCTGAAACCCTCGCTCTGGCGACACCGCCGAGGGACAACGTCGACGCGCTGGTGGATTACATGAAGGATCCAACCTCCTACGACGGCGAATACAGCATCTCGGAGCTGCACCCCAGCATCCGCAGCGCTGAGCTGTATCCCGCCATGCGCGATCTCACCGATGAAGACCTGCGCTTGATGGCTGGCTACATCCTTGTAGCTCCAAGAGTCCAGGGCACCGCCTGGGGCGGCGGCAAGATCTACTTCTGATTCCCGGCGGCGGGCAACACGTCCGTTTCCTGCGATGGAGGCATGCCGTTGTCTTCCTCCATAGATCGGGGATGGCGGCTGTACCACCACTCCTGAAATTCTCTGGCGAATTGCTGAGAGAAGAGGGTCAACACGGTGGATGTTGGCCTTGATCCAGGCTGAAGCAGTTCCACCGCATAGGAGGGGGATCGACGTGCTGCCAGGTCGGGCACGAAACGTCGGCCCACCCGACGCCAGCTGGGTTCTTTACTGCGCCAGGCCAACCTGCAACAGGGCCAGGGCAATTCCTCACGATCGAACAGGCGACAGCAGGGCCCCAGCACTCTGAAGCTGTATTGGCCCCCAGGGCTGGTATGGATGCTGCCGGCGGCCAGCAGAGCATCAACGACAGGACGGCTCACGGCTGGCGGAAGGTGAACGTGACTATGGAAGACGGACAGCCAATAAAAAACCACCCCGAAGGGTGGTGCTGCCGGGGGGAGACGCAGCTGAGCGAACTACCCCGGATGGCAAGAACTCAATAGAGCTCTTCTTCAGCGTGCGTCTTGATTGTGCAATCGGAGGTGGGGTAGGCCACGCAGGTGAGCACGAAACCGGCTTCGATCTGGTCGTCATCCAGGAAGCTCTGGTCGGACTGATCAACAGTTCCAGCGGTGATCTTGCCGGCGCAGGTGGAGCAGGCTCCAGCGCGACAGGAATAGGGGAGGTCGATGCCCTGCTCTTCAGCGGCATCGAGGATGTACTGGTCGTCAGGCACTTCAATGGTCTTGTTCAGACCTTCGCTGTCGTTGACCAGGGTGACCTTGTAGGAAGCCATGGATGGTTGATTACGTACAGGTGCCCGGAATGCCGAGCCTGCAGGACTGGACTTGTCTACTTCAATCAGACCCCAATGCAGTCGGTTCACCAGCCAGTGCAGGCAAGGTCCAATCGGAGGGGGTGCACCGATAAGCTCAACTTATGCTCGAAGTGCTGCTGCGGCTGACCTCCAGCAATCCCCAGCGTCCCTGCTCCGCTTCCCTGATCACCCGCCAACCCAAATCGCTCAAGACCCGCTTCAAGCGTGGCGCCTGATCCACAAGCAGGCCACTGAGCAGGGCCCGCCCCTTTGAAGAAACCAGACGCTCAAAGCCCGGAGCGAGCGCCTCGATCACCGGCGCCAGGATGTTGCACAACAGCAGATCGACCTGGCGACCTTCAAGCAGCTGCAGAAGCTCATCCAGGGAACCCAGAACGACTCTCAGCCGCGCCGCCTCCCATTCGTTCAGGGCGCGATTGTCGGTTGTCGCTCGCACGGCCAAGGAATCGGTATCAGCACTGACCACGGCCTCAGCGCCGAGTCCGAGGGACGCCAGCCCCAGCACACCGCTGCCGCAGCCAAGGTCCGCCACCAGCTCACCGACCGGTGGCCTGGCCTCCAGAGCCTCCAGGCAGAGGCGCGTGGTGGGATGACTGCCGGTACCGAAGGCACTGCCTGGATCCATCCGGATCACCAGTCGCTCCCGGTGCTCCGGCGGTGCCTCCAGCCAGGCAGGCAGGATCAAGAATCGGGCCCCGACGGGATCTGGCTGCCAGTGCTGCTTCCAGCTCAGACTCCAGTCCTCATCAGCCACCTCATCCCATCGTCCCTCGGGGAATGCCATGCCGAAGGGCTTGGCCAAAGCGGCCAGGGTGAGGATCAGCTGACTGCGATCGGTGGACGACCATTCCGGCTGCGGCAGCCAAAGCAGCAATGTGACTTGATCGCGTTGCTCAGGAGCGTGCTGCAAAGCATGGCGATGGAGACCGAGGTCGCTCAGCTTCCATAACAGCGATTCCTCAAGCTCAGCGGGACAGGGCAGCGCCAGACGCCACCACATCAAAGCGTCACCGGATGCGCTTCCTGAATGCCTTCAACCGCCTTGATGGTGTCCAGAACAGTGCTCGGGACAGGGTCATCGATGCTCAGCATCATCACTGCATCGCCTCGAACGATGCGCCGCCCCACCTGCATTGATGCGATGTTGACGTTGTGCTCACCCAGCAGTGATCCCAGGTGCCCGATGATTCCGGGCATATCCCGGTGACGGGTGAACAGCATGTGGCGGCTGGGTGACACGTTCACCGGGAATTCATCGATGCTGGTGATGCGCAGCTCTCCATCGCTGAACACAGCTCCGGTCACGCTGTGACCGCCCTGAGCTCCGCGGGAGGTGAGTTGCAGGGAGCCACCGGCGAAATCCCGGCTCGATTCGTCCTTCACTTCCAGCACATTGATCCCGCGGGCTTTGGCTTCCAGAGAGGCATTCACGTAGTTGATGCTGTCCCCCAGGGCTGAACTCAGCATTCCCTTGAGCGCCGCAATCACCAGCGGCTGGGAGGGATGGTTGGCGAATTCACCCTGAAGACGAAGCTCCAGTTCCTGCACCTGACCGCCAGCCAGCTGACTGACCAGGAGGCCCAGCGTTTCCGACAGCTGCAGATGGGGCTTGAGCCGTTCCATGATCTCCGCGCTCAGGCCGGGAATATTCACGGCACTGCGGGCCGGCAGCCCGAGCAGGACATCGCGAATCTGTTCCGCCACATCGATGGCGACATTTTCCTGGGCCTCTTCGGTGGAGGCTCCGAGGTGGGGGGTCAGCACCAGGCCCCGTTCCACGGATCGCAGAGGTGAATCGGCAGCCAGTGGTTCGCTTGCGTATACATCCAAGCCGGCACCAGCGATGACGCCGTTGTCCACCGCTTCAGCCAGATCCGACTCGTCGACGATTCCCCCACGAGCACAGTTGACGATCCTGGCGGTCGATTTCATCGAGCGCAGCAGCTCGGCATTCACCAGGTTTTCGGTGTCAGGGGTGCGCGGGATATGGAGGGTGATGTAGTCGGCCGTCCGGAACAGCTCATCCAGCTGAGTGAGGCTGACCTGCATCTGCTTGGCGCGATCGGCGGCGATGAAAGGGTCGTAGGCGATCACCTGCATCCCCATGGCACGCGCCACACGGGCAACGTGGGAGCCGATCTTGCCGAGGCCGACCACGCCGAGGGTCTTTTTGTAGAGCTCGTTGCCGACGTATTTCTTTCGATCCCACTTTCCGTCTCGCATTCCCGCGTGGGCCTGCGGAACATGGCGAGACAGGGACAGCATCATGGCCAGCGCATGCTCTGCTGCCGCAATCGTGTTTCCCTCGGGTGAATTCACCACGAGCACGCCCCGCTGGGTAGCGGCGGGAACGTCAACGTTATCGACGCCGACTCCAGCTCGACCAATGATTTTGAGCTGGCTGGCGGCAGCGATCACATCGGCTGTGACCTGGGTACCCGATCGGATCATCAACCCGTCGTATTCGCCGATGATTCCGATCAGTTCTTCCGGGGAAAGACCGGTGCGCTGATCGACCTGAGCCACCTGGCTGAGGATGTCGATTCCGGCCTGGTCGATGGGATCGGAAACCAGAACTTTCGTCATGAAAGGGCGCAGCACTGCCGCGCCGAACTTTAGAGAGCAGACCAGGAGACCCCCCGCACTTCAGAGGACAGGGTTCAGAATTCAGGGGTCTGGTTGTGAGCGGATGGCGATCTGCGTGGTGGTTCTTTCCGATGCCGATGCGGCAGAGCGTTTGACGCAGTGGTTGAAGGACACCGACCTTCCCCTGATGCAGTGCCTCACCATTCCGCCCAACAGCGATGTCATCGACCAGGTGGAACTGCTGAGTCCCAACCTCACCCGGCAGCGACGACAGAAAGCGATGGCTCGCTGGCTGATGCCCTTCGGGTTTCTCGCCGGGCTGACCTTCACGAAAATCACCACACTCACAACCTTCGACAGCTTTGGACCATGGGGCCAGCCGGTGATCGGGGGCCTCCTGGGCATGGGCTCTGGCCTGATGGGCAGCTACGCCGCCGCTGCCAGCGTCAACTCCGAAAACGAAGACGGGGTTCGCATCCTCCGCAACCGACGGGAGGAAGGTCGCTGGCTGCTTCTGATGGAGACACCAAGCGGCATCGATCTCCCTTGGCAAACCGTGCAACGCAGTCGGCCGTTGCAGGTGGTTCGTCTGAGCGAGCAGTGAACCTGCCGCGCAACGAACTGCTGCGGGGGAGCGGTGATCCTCCGCGCTTCAGTGCCGTGATTGATCTCGCCGAACAGGTGCTGCGCACCTGGCAACAGGGCTGGACAGAGTTTCTCGATGCCCCCATCCAGCAGGAGGTTTTGACCAGGCTTGGAGGCCTGAGCGAGCTGCGTTGGCAGCGTCATGGTGGCCATCCAGGGGCGGAGCGATGCCGGCTGCTCTGTCAACGATCCGATAAGGAGGATGTTGATCAAGAGGATGTCGATCAGGAATCGTTGTCCATTCCAGTGCAGGGGCTGCTGGTCGAGGGAAATTTTCTGTTCGATCCACTCAGGCCGGAGGACCTGCGTCAGGCCCTGCAGGAGATGGGTGCCTCACCGGGAGAGCTTGGCGATCTCTGGGTACGCGGTGACCGAGGCGGCCAGGGATTGTGCAGCCTGGAGTGCGCACAAGCACTGAACGGCAGCATCGGCGCCGTGCGGGATGTGCCAATCCGCTGCGAAGCCGTGACCATCGATCAGCTGCAACTGCCCGCACAACGCATCGCAAGGGTGTTCGCAAGCGTGGAGGCTTCCTGCCGGCTGGATGCGATCGCCTCCGCTGGATTCGGGATTTCAAGGGCCAAAGTCTTGGCTCAAATCAAGTCCGGGCGTCTGCGCATGAACTGGGGAGCGATCCGGCAGGCCAGCCGCGAACTTGCTGTGGGCGATTCCCTCCAGCTGCAGGACCGTGGAACCGTTGAAGTGCTCTCTGTTTCACGCACCAAACGGGACCGCTGGCGAGTGGAGATGCGTCGATCGTGACACGACCACTGACTGCTACTCTCCATAACCGGTCAGAGATCGCACCGAAACGGAGCGAAGCTTGATCTGATCGGGCGATTAGCTCAGGGGTAGAGCACTACATTGACATTGTAGGAGTCACTGGTTCAAATCCAGTATCGCCCACTTCCCAATCAGGGATTGGTTTTTTGTGGATCGCGCGGTTGTCGTAGGGCTCGGTCGCTCCGGCATGGGCGCCGCCAAACTTCTTCACTCACAAGGCCTGCCAGTCAGCGTCATTGAACGCGGGGACGATCCACTGGTCGAAGAGCGGGCGGAACCACTCCGTCAACTGGGGATCGAAGTAGTCCTGGGCCTGCCGCTGCTGCCGGAGAGCTTCGATCGCTGGCGCGGAGCGCTGGACATGGTGGTGATCAGTCCTGGAATCGCCTGGGATCATCCAACCCTCGAAGCCCTGAGACATGAAGGAATCCAGGTGCTCGGGGAGATGGCCATCGCCTGGCGCGCCCTGACCCACATCCCCTGGTTCGGGATAACGGGCACCAACGGAAAAACCACCGTGACTCATCTGCTCAGCCATGTGCTCCAGTCCGCCGGTCTGAGCGCTCCCATGGGGGGAAACATGGGGATCTCAGCCGCTGAGATGGCGCTGCAGCTCAGGCAACCGGATGCCATTCTCCCCGACTGGCTGGTGATGGAGCTGAGCAGTTATCAGATCGAAGCAGCCACAGAAATCACTCCCCGCTTCGGCATCTGGACCACCCTGACGCCGGACCATCTCGAGCGTCACGGAACGGTGGACAACTACCGGGCGATCAAACGTGGATTGTTGGAACGCTCAGGACTGGCCATCTTCAATGCCGATGACCCCGATCTGCGCCGGCATCGCAACAGCTGGGACCGCGGCTTCTGGGTGAGTGCCGATGGGCCTGAGCCGGGTGGATGCCCCGCTGATCTCTGGATCGATGACGAGGGACTTGTCTGTGACCAGGGAGGCCCTCTGTTTTCCGCAAACGTCCTGGCGATGCCTGGACGTCACAACCGCCAGAATCTGCTGTTGGTTGCCGCTGCAGCCCGAATGATCGGTCTCAGCGGCAATCAGATCGCCTCGGGCCTGGCCAGCTTCCCTGGGGTTCCCCACCGTCTGGAGCGGATCGGATCTCGGAACGGTTGTTCGATGTTCAACGACAGCAAAGCCACCAACTACGCCGCCGCTGAAGTTGGCCTCAAAGCCATGGATGCACCTGTGGTCGTTCTCGCTGGCGGACAGACCAAGCGGGGAGATGCCGATGGCTGGCTGAAGCAGCTCCATGCCAAGGCCTGCTCCGTGGTGCTGTTCGGGAGCGGCGCCGATGAGCTTCACACCCTGATTGCTTCAAGCGGCTACGACGGCCCGCTGCATCGCTGTCCAGATCTAAGCCATGCGGTCCCTGTGGCACTCGATGAGGCCGATCGCCTTGGGGCCATCAGCCTGCTGCTCTCTCCGGCCTGCGCCAGCTTTGATCAATACAAGGATTTCGAAGCCCGAGGCGATCACTTCAGGGATCTGATTCAACACACGATCTGACACCTTTGGGCCGAATCGAGCAGGCTTTCAGCAAAACGATCTCGCCGGACCGATGATGGGTTGAATAACGCCACTTGTATCCACAGTCATGGCCTTCTGGCTGATGAAAAGCGAACCCGACGCATACGGGATCGATCAGCTGAGAGCCGAGGGGACAACCCTTTGGGATGGAATTCGTAACTACCAGGCTCGCAACTTCATGCGCAGCATGCAGCCCGGTGATCGAGCTTTTTTTTATCACTCCAATTGCAAACCACCTGGCATCGTCGGCCTCATGGAAGTGATCGAAACAGGCCTCATCGATCCCACTCAATTTGACCCGAACGCGAAATACTTCGACGCCAAGTCCCGAGAGGATGCGCCGCGATGGGATTGCGCTCGCCTGCGATTCCTCGGCGAGTTCAACACCATGCTCAGCCTTGACCAGCTCAGGGAGCTCTACAGCGTGGAGCAATTGCCCGTCACCAAGCGCGGCAACCGTCTCTCAATCCTGCCGGTCCCTGAGGAGACAGCCGGCGACTTACTGAACAGGCTTGGTGCACTCCACTGACACCGAAACCAAACGAAGGCATGAACGACTGCCGTTGCTGACCTTGTTACCGAGGTCATGGATGGCCTTCGGACGGGCGCCTTGGCGATGTGTTGGTTTGGCCGCCCTCGTTCTGATCAGTGGCGCAGGACTGGCCGTGATCGGACAGGACCTGCGTCAGTTCGACAACGCCTGGCTTGGGCGACTGGGCGATCTCACTGTTCTGCTCAGCCTGGTGCTTCCGCTCCTGCCGATGCTGGCTCTGCTTCAGCTGGCCGACAGCTTGCTGCCAGCCGGGGAGTCCTCCAGGCTCACGATGCCCTGGCGCTGGATCCTGCGTCAGAGCTTGGCGCTGCTGTTGCTTGAGGCTCTGGTGATGCTGGGAGGGATCGCAGCGATCCAGAGCCTCAGCTGGGCTCTTGGTCAGATCAGCACCACCCTGGCTGGCTTGTCGGTGATCCTCGGTGGCGCTCTGTTGCTGAGCTGGATGTTCAGCCAGGTGCTGGCGCTACCCCTGCTGATTCACCACCGCCACCGGGCCCTTCAGGCGATGGACCACAGCCGTCAGCTTGTGGGTGGCAATGCCCTCAAGGTGCTGGCTCTGCTCGGACTGATCACAGGACTCAACCTCCTGGGACTGATCGGGGCCAGCCTTGGCCTGCTGCTCAGCCTCCCCTTCAGCGCCCTGGTTCTGATGGCCTGCTGCCGCACTCAGACACCATGGAGGAGTGATTCACGTCGGAACATGTTGCCCACATAGACGCGGGTGATCTCTCTTGACTCAATGCCGTTCTGGACGAGGAATCCCGCCAGTGCCGCCTGAACCAGTCGGTATTGATCCCAATTGGGATGGCACTCAATGAACCGTGTCATCGCCTCCTGCAGGGGCGCTGGCATCTCCGCTTGAAAACTGATCAGACCATCCTCTGCGTGGGCATCTGAATCCGAACCTTTCTGCATCTCCTCGCTCTGGAACGCACACCAGTTCTCCACATGACAGAGACCACGTCAAGAGCGCCCCAAATCGGTGGTCCCCGACCTTCTCCAACTGAGATCGCAGTCGTAGCAAGCTTGCAACAGAACGGATGTGAGCTGTTGTCGAAACGGCTCATGCCGCTGCTGCCGCGTCAAGAGTGGACAACACATTCGAAGCGTTTTCCACAGCTCTCCAGCACAACGACGCTTAAGAGGACTCAGCCTGTGGAAACGATGTGCAAAGGCCTTGATTTCCCTGCGGAACAATCGACCGGCTGAAAACGATCAGGTTCCCTGATCAATCCTGCGAATCCAGAGCCGATCTCATTGCGGCGACGATGGCCATGGCAGCAGGAGATGGCCAGTGGCCTTCGACACCTCGCCCTTGGCTCCCCGTCAAAACCAGAGAGAGCTGCCAGTGATTCCGATCGCCCTCCAGGGACGCCCACCAGACACCACGCTCCATCTCAAGATCGATGGATTCTTCCTCCATCAGCTGGTCAGCGAGGGAACGATGTTGATCTTCAAGGGCGCTCAACAAGCCCACAAGATCTCTCCACTCAGGATCTGTGAGCTCGAAAGCCCAGGTCTCCCCTCCAATCAAACACTGGTAATCAGCTCGGTTCGGGTCCCGGGCAAAACGCCATCCAGGACCCTCCTGTTGGATCACCCAGGAAGCAAATCGGGCTGATCCTGTTCGTCACTCAGTTCAACGATCGCTCGCTGCACCGGCTTGACGCTGGATTCCTCCAGCAGCCCATCAAAATCATCGAACCGTCGCTGCTTGGCTCGGAAGGCGATCCGAACGGTGGTGAGATATCGATTGCTGGACTGTCGAATCAGGCTTTCACCACGCTTGGCCAGATCCTTGGAATCAATGCCGGCCGAGTTCATGGCTGATCGAGCAAAGGGGAATCCAACATCTTAAAGCTCTCCTTTCAAGCCAACTGATCACTGCGAAAAGGAACATGCATCGGATAGGTCCTCTGACGCTCTCCAGGGACTCTGAGAACGATCTGGCGACCCAGGCCGAGGGCTGCCAGTGGTAACCGCAGGTAGGCCAGCAGATCACTCACCTCCTCGAGGTGCGCCACATCCAGGCACTCGATGCGGATACTCCCCCAGCTGCGACGCATGCGACAGTCCCGAATTGGTTCCAGCAACTCCTCAAGACGAGGATCTTCCCGATAAAACGAGAAAATCAGTTGCTGCAGACGATCCATCCGAGCCAGTCCCCATAATCTCAACCTGACTTCAACGTGCCCACTGGCAGGGCTGGAACCGCGTGGGAGAAGAAAAGCTTCAACTTTCCGATTACAAAGGCACCCTGGCGATCGATCTAGGCAGCACGACCACCGTGGTGGCATTCCAGGGCGAACAGCAAGCCACGCCAGACCTTCTTGATCTTCCACCGATCAGCCGGCGTCCTGGAGAAATCCCCAGCCTGGTCTGGTCGGCGTCCGGACTGCCCCTCATCGGCCGCCAGGTAGTGGAAGCCGGATTGGCCGATCAGGAGGATCCGCGCCTTGCCAGGGATTTCAAACGGGAAATCGGAGCCTCCTCAGACGATCAACGGGCGCAACGAGCGGGCGAAGAGCTCATCAAACAGATCTGGTCCCGTTTGCCAGAGGATCTCAACGTGACCCGGCTGGTTCTCACGGCCCCCGTCGAGCGCTACCGCCGCTACCGCGATTGGCTGCTGCACGCTTGCTCCAACTTGCCTGTTGAGGACATCGCTTTGGTGGATGAGCCCACGGCTGCGGCCATGGGGGCCGGTCTTGCCCCTGGGTCGCGCTTGCTGGTGGTGGACCTGGGCGGCAGCACCCTGGACCTGGCTCTTGTTGCCCTGGAGGGCGGCCAGGGCCGGGCCGCGCCGATCGCCCAGCTCTTGCGCCTGGGAGGGCAATCCCTGGCGGAGACGAGTCGCCAGAAATTGCGCACGGCCAACGTTCTGGGCAAGGCGGGGATCCGCATCGGAGGCCGCGATATCGATCGCTGGATCGCCAAACGCTGTTGTCCTCAACTGACCAGCTCGCCGGCTCTTTTGGATGCGGCGGAACGACTCAAGTGCCGCTTAAGCGATCAAGCCCTGGCGGACAGAGACCTGATCAAGGAGTTGTGGGTCAACCCGGACGACGGCAGCCAGAAGAGTCTGGAGCTGACTCGCTCCGACCTGCATGATCTGCTGGAGCAGCAAGGTCTTGCGGAGGCCCTGGAACAGCTCCTGGAGACCACCCTCGCCGGAGGACGACGTCACAACTGTGACCTCTCAGACCTCGTTGGCGTGGTGGTGGTGGGAGGCGGGGCCCAGATGCCCTGGCTGCGGCAATGGCTAAAGCAGCACACCGCACCGGCCGCTCTGCTCACTCCACCGCCTGTGGAGGCGGTGGCTCTCGGCGCCCTGAAGCTGACACCAGGCGTCACGGTGAAGGATGTCCTCCATCACGGAGTCTCCTTGCGCGTGTGGGATCAGCGAGGTCAGTGCCATCGCTGGCATCCGCTCTTCGTGGCAGGACAGCCCTGGCCGAGTTCGGAGCCACTTGAGCTGCGGATGGCAGCGAGCTGTGAGGATCAGCAAGAGCTTGAACTGATGCTGGGCGAACCCTCGACAGAGGGTCGACACGATGTGGTTTACATCGACGGCTTACCGACCCTGCGTCGCCTCGATGCCGGTGAGGTGACCCATCAGGCCTGGACCGATAGCGTTGCGATTCTGCCGCTGGATCCTCCTGGACAGCCTGGCGAGGATTGCCTGCGACTGTTATTGCGCATCGATGAAGAGGCTCAGCTTGTTGCGGAGATCTCCGATCTCCGCACCGGTGACGACCTCAGCTCGCGCCCCCTCGGCACGGTTCGGTGACTGACATCCGCTGTGAAGGCCGTCCACCAGAGGTGGGGCATCGGCATCTGGATTTATAGAACTGTCTGAGAATTGATTCAACCCATTTGGCGCCGCGTCGCCTTCTGCTTCTCCGCCTCTGGCTTGTGGCCACGATCGGCGTTGTTGCGGCCATTGCCGGTTCAGCCTGGTGGTGGGAAAAACAGCTCCCTGGAAAGCTTCAGCAGGCTGCCCAGGAGGGTGATCTCGAAGCCTGTCTGAACTACGGCGAACAACTGTCGGCGTTGCGCTGGCTGGGATCAGGAGCTCCTGAGGAACAGGCATTGTGCCGACGCCAACAAGCCGAAATCCTCTGGAACGACGGCCAGAGTTCCGCAGCGCTCAAACTGCAGACCCAGCTGATCGAGTCCGGGCTTGGAAATGCTGAGAGTCAGCAGCAGGATCGCGACAAGCTGGCGCTCTGGCAGGAACAACTTCGCAACCGCGCCCTTGTGCTGTTCCGCGATGGAGACTTGGAGAAAGCGCTCGAGACTCTCTCCCCCTTGACGCCTGCCAGCTCACCAGGCAGCAGCGCCCTCAGTGACACGCTCAAGGAAACCTGGAACCGCAACCGTCTGAACCACGAGCGGATCAAGGAGCTGGTCGAAGCAGAGCGTTGGTGGGAAGCTCTCGACAGTCTCAATCGCCTGGACCATCCCTGGTGGCAACAGCAGGCCAAGAGTCAGCGTCAAACCGTTGAGACCGCCATTGCAGAGCTGCGTGCCACGGAGGAGCATCAGCAGCATGGGGAATCGGGTCCTGAAGTGATTGCAGGTCCAGAACTCGACACTGCCGTTCAGTCGTCACTGGATGCTGGGAACGACCCATGGGATGCCTTCCTTTCGGCCTGTGACCAGCTGGGGGGACGGGTGGTGGAAGACGGCCCTGAGAGTTTCTGCCGTCGCATAAGCGACGGCAGCCCGTGACAAAATGCCTGCACGGTTGATCTGGTTTTCATGCAGGCGGGTGACAAGGTGACGGTCGCGTCGTCGGTCGTGGTCTTCAACCACCCCGAACATCGAGGCCAGGCCTTCGATATGAAGGGGGCATCTGGTGAAGTGTTCAAGGTGCTTGATGAGTGGAAGGGACGACCAATCAGTCCCACGCTTCCGGTGATCGTGGCGTTCGGCCGCTACAAGGCGCATTTCCGCGCTGACGAGCTCACTCCCGCTGGTTGAGCCGTTTCAGGAACACGCCTTCCTCACCATCAACATCGCGCAGGCGCAGCTCGATTGATTCACTGCGCCTGGTCGGAACAACCCGGCCACAGAAATCAGGCTGGATCGGCAACTCGCGATGGCCGCGATCCACCAACGCCAACAACATCACCCGCTGAGCCCGTCCCCAGCTCTGCAACGCTTCCAGTGCTGCCCGAACTGTCCGGCCGGTGAAAATCACGTCATCCACCAGCACGACCTGCCGCTCTTCAACACTGTTGGGCAGGGTGGTCAACTGGGGCAGGCGTGTTCCGATGCGCTCCAGATCATCGCGATGAAAGGTTGGATCGATCGAACCCTGGGCGATGGCATGGCCGCTGAGGCGTTCGAGTTCCAAGGCCAAAACGCGAGACAGCTGGACCCCACGCGTGGGGATTCCCAGCAGCATCAGATTGCGGCTGTCATCGACCGTTTCAAGGACCTGCGTGGCTAGGCGAACAAGGGTGCGCCCCAATTCGCGATCGGACAGGATTTCGATCCGGTCGTCCTCAGACGGGGCACTCATGGTTCAGCGCAGTTGTGGTGATCTCCGGAAAGAAACGTTCCAGGGCAGATGGAGCGGTAAATTGATTCTGCATAAGTGCTAATGAACCGACGGTTGCGGTGAACGTAAACAGCAGCACTTCGAACGGTTCCAATCACTCCGGATCGACTGCGCCTGTCGTTCTCACCATCCTCGATGGATGGGGTCACCGAGATGCAAACGAGCACAACGCCATCCGTCAGGCTCAAACGCCGGTGATGGATGCTCTCTGGCACGCCTATCCCCACACCTTGATTGAGGCCAGTGGCGCGGAGGTTGGACTGCCTGATCAACAGATGGGCAACTCCGAGGTGGGGCATCTGACCATCGGCGCCGGTCGGATCATCCGTCAGGAGTTGGTGAGGATCAGTGATGCCGTGGTGAACGGCCAGCTGATCCAGACCCCAGCCCTCACAACCCTTGTGGAGCGAGTGAATGCCCGCGGTGGGCGGTTACATCTGCTGGGCCTCTGCTCCGACGGGGGCGTTCACAGCCACGTAAACCATCTCTGTGGTCTGATCCACTGGGCGAAGCAGCTCGGGGTCGCGCATCTGGCGATCCATGCGATCACGGACGGACGCGACACGCCGACACAAAGCGCATCAGAATTTCTCAATCAGGTCGAGACCACCATCGCTGAAGCCGGCATCGGCGAAATCGCGAGCCTGTGTGGTCGCTACTGGGCCATGGACCGGGACAAGCGCTGGGAACGCGTCGAAAAGGCCTACGACCTTTACACCGACCCACAGATTCCGATCAGCGATCTCAACCCTGGCGAGGCCCTTGCAGCCAGTTACGCCAGCGGAGTCACCGACGAATTTCTAGAGCCCGTGCGCTTCAGCTCCACGGTGATGCAGGACGGTGATGGCGTTCTGATGTTCAACTTCCGCCCGGATCGGGCCCGGCAGATTATTCAGGCGCTCTGCCTGGAGCAATTCGAAGGCTTCCCAAGACGACACACCCCAGATCTCGACGTTGTCACCTTCACCCAGGTGGAACAGAACCTGCCCGTCGACGTGGCCTTCCCACCAGAACCGCTCGATCACTTGCTCGGGCAGGTGGTGTCCGAAGCGGGCCTACGTCAGTACCGCACAGCGGAAACAGAGAAGTACCCGCATGTGACCTACTTCCTGAATGGTGGCATCGAGCAACCGCTGGCCGGAGAGGATCGTCACCTGGTGCCGTCGCCACGCGTCGCCACCTATGACCTCTCACCAGCCATGTCGGCCAGTCAGCTAACCGACAGCTGCATCGACGCAATCAGGAAAGGCATCTATTCCCTGATCGTGATCAATTACGCCAATCCCGACATGGTGGGGCACACCGGCGTGATGGATGCCGCAACAGAGGCCATCAGCACGGTTGATGCCTGCATCGGCCGTCTTCTCGATGCCGTCGGACGCCAGGGTGGGACCTTGCTGATCACAGCCGATCACGGCAACGCCGAACTGATGCAAGGATCTGATGGACAAGCCTGGACCGCGCACACCACCAACCCTGTTCCTGTGATCCTGATCGAGGGAGAGCGACGCAAACTGCCAAACCACGGCAATGCCATTTCCTTGCGCAGCAATGGAGGACTGGCAGACATTGCCCCGACCCTCCTCGAAATCCTTGATCTCAAAAAACCAGACGCCATGACAGGTTCCAGCCTGATCGAACCGATGCCTAGCGTCGACAACACGCCCCTATCCGCTCGCCTTCCCCTCTCCGTCTGATCCAATGCTGACCATCGTTCTTTCTTGGGTCTGGGTTGCCAGTGGCATGATCCTTATTCTGCTTGTGCTGCTGCACAGCCCTAAAGGGGGTGGCATGGGGGGCCTTGCTGCCAGCGGCAGTTCCATGTTCAGCAGCGCCAGCAGCGCGGAGGCGACCTTGAACCGTTTGACCTGGACCTGCTTGGCCGTCTTTCTTAGCCTTGCTGTGATTTTGAGTGCCGGCTGGCTGAGCTGAGTTAATTTCAGAGCCTGAACAAGGAGATCATGTTGAATTGATGTTTGATAACGGCAAATTTTTTATTCTTGGAGTCGGAGCTCAGAAGGCAGGAACAACATGGCTTGCAAACCAGCTGGAGAAAGCAAGTTTTTTCAGCAACGGAGGAATCAAAGAATTCCATGTTTTCAACAAACTATTCACCCAAAACAAGACAACCAACAACAAATTTAAAATTGCCAAAAAAGCCAATATCAATAGACACATCAAGCGCCGACTCAAGCAAGACAAGGATCTTCTTATCAGTCAAAAAGTGCTGATGAGGCTCTCGCCAGCGGCCTATTTCGACTTTTTTGACTATCTCTACCTCAGGCAGCCAGACGTGTCGCATGTTGGTGATATCACACCCGCATACTCAACATTATCGATTGACAGATTCTCATTAATTCGCGACGGCCTTATAGAGAAAAAGTTTCACCCCAAGATCATCTTCTTGATGCGCGACCCGGTTGAGCGCGTCTGGTCGCAGCTGAGAATGAACAATCGCTTCAAATTTGAGCGCACGAAAGTAAAAGCAACACCCCAAGAAGAGTTCAAAAAACTTCAAAATTTCTACAAATCAAAGTCCTGCATCAACAGAACTCAATACGAAATCATTTCAAGAAAGCTGGAGAGCGTCTTCAATCCTGAGGAAATTTATTACGGATTTTATGAAACACTGTTTACAAAAGCTGAGATCAATCGGCTGACCAATTTTCTCGAATGCCCTGCAATATCGCCGGAGTTTGGTGAAGTTGTTCACGCATCACCAAAATCCAATGTTGAACTCGAAGGCTTGAACGAAGTCCTTCAGGAGATTCGCGAGTTCTACGCGCCCACCTACACCTGGGCGCGTAGAAGATTTAATGACTCCTTACCAAAGTCCTGGGTCACATGAACTCATAATTTTCTGCATGGCTACGATCAAGATCCAAACGAAGCAAAAACAAAAAAATCTAAAAGACAGACTCAGATTAGAAAACAATTTTCACTACAAACTTATCGCGACCTGCGACTCACAAACTAATTATAAAAAGATATAGGGTAACAACAATCACCAGGCTACTTAATAAAATTAGAGACATTAAATCAACCCCTTTGGCCTGACTAGGCAGATTTTTCAGGCGCACGCTCGCCATAAACGGTCGGCTGACAAAAAAGGAGTGCCCCTAACATTGAACAGAAAAAGCGAAATCCATACCAAATGATCTAAGATCCTCTAAGTAAAGTCCGCCTCATGCGAGAAAACAAGAAGCTAAATATCAAACTTATTGCCATTGCAAAAAATGAAGCCCCTTATATCGCCCCATGGGTTTTTCACCATTTTCGGATAGGCATAGATAGCATCGAGATTTACATTAATAATACAGACGATAATAGCGTAAAAATATGCAAAGGCATCAGAAAAGTCGAGCCCAGATTCAATTTTGTAAGAGCTGATAAAATTTTTAAAAAATCTCTTGCAAAAAAGCGTTCTTTTCAAATCACGGCATACAACAGGGCGTTGAAAAAAGCTCAAAAATCCAAAGAGTCCATCACTCATTTACTTATTCTTGATTTAGATGAATATCTGACACAAAGAAATCTAGACGGGAATTTCAAGAAGTTTTTACGGCGATCCCTAGATTCCGATGTAGTTTCATTTTTGTGGTACTCAGACGACTTTGGAAACAGAAAAAAAGCATTTGGAAATATTTTCGATAATCCTACAACTCTCTACAGGATGGATCACGTAAAGTCAATTGTAAAAATTAGCCCTAAATTAAAGTCTTGCAGCCACCATAATTTCATATTCGAAGATCAAAGCAATCCCAAAAATACATTTTCTTCTTTGCGCAAAGTTCAACTAAGCGATGGGGACAATTCATCCTTTAATAGATGTAAAATCAACAAAGACTTCCTCGACAGACTCAACCCAAAAACTCCTGAGAAATGGTTTGTATTGCATCAAATATATCGATCAGAGCCTGAATATCTTGCCTCACTATGCAGAGGGAGGAAGCACAATAATGATAATAGCCTCCTAAAAGTTAATCGCTGGGGACGGCAACCATATCCATACTACAAATCAAAGAGCTTAAGAATACGGATACAGCCAAAGAAATTAGAAGCGTACAATCATGACTTCCGGCAATTTACAAAAAAAACTAAAATGAAAAGAAAACTGAGGCGTGCACAGAGAATGGTTCTCGCAACCGCAAAACATCTTGATCAGCTCATCAAAGAAGATTTAACAATAATATCTACATATAAAAATATTTTTAGCGGCACAATATATGATAATTAATGCGTAATCGCATCTCCCAGCAGACACCTGTTAATAAGATTGCGAGCGCTGTATTATTTAAAACAACAATCCCTGTCCCTGTCACTAGTAAACTCAGACTTGCAAGGGCTAGCAAGCACTTGCATCAATCGCTTAACGCCAGTCCGAAAACAAATGAACATATTTATCAATAATATCACATGCATCAAATTTACTCGGATCAACATTGAATAGCGCAGAACGTCCGATCATTTCGTCTGGAATAATTAAATCACTAAATACATCGTAATACTCCCGGTCTGCATAGTCATCCCATAGAACTTGCATAGACTTCTGACAATATAAAAGAGCAACTAAAAAACATGCTGCTCGCCAACGGCCATCTATAAAAACAAATTTAGGGCATTCACCACGACCCCTTAAAATATGCCATGGCTTTAACATGCAACGAACAAATTTCTGCATCCTTACAACACCAATACCCTCTAAATCAGTATCTGGATACCCCCATTCCTTAGTCAAGCCAACATCCAAGTGAACTGGAACAATTCTGTTCATCAGTCCCAAATTATTAATATTTAACAAGAGTCTCGCGAGCCATGCGGAGTCAGTTTCGCAGCAATAAACTCGATTATTTGGATTGCTTTGGAGAGCCAAAAGTGTAGAGCCCCCACTGCCAAACTCAAGAATTGTCCCTCCAATACTTTTATAAGTATGCTCTAGATAAACTTTTGTCTTTTCATCCAGTGTCAGCTCAAATGATTCACTCATCAAAAAAGACGCCCCTTAAGTCCTTCTAACAATAATACAATAATCTCTAATAATTCAACTCAAAAAAATTCCCCCGCCAACTCTGACAGGGGAATTTACTAATACTCGAACTTATATCAATAGTCGAAGTCACCGCCGCCCATGCCGCCGCCGGCAGGAGCAGCTTCCTTCTTCTCGGGCAAATCAGCCACGATGCACTCAGTGGTCAGCACCATGCCAGCAATTGACGCAGCATTCTGCAGACCGGAGCGGGTCACCTTGGCGGGGTCAACGATGCCGGCACCCAGCATGTCGACGTAATCGCCGGTAGCGGCGTTGTAGCCCTCGTTGATGGCCCGGGACTTGACGTTCTCGGCCACAACAGCGCCATTGGCACCAGCGTTCTCAGCGATCCGCATCAAAGGAGCGGTCAGAGCCGCAGCCACGATGTTGGCACCGATGAGTTCTTCACCGGAGAGGTTGCCGTTGGCCCACTCCTCTAGGGAAGGAGCAAGGTGAGCGAGGGTGGTTCCACCGCCAGGGACGATGCCCTCTTCCACAGCCGCCTTGGTGGCGTTGATGGCATCCTCAAGACGAAGCTTCTTGTCCTTCATCTCGGTTTCAGTGGCCGCGCCCACCTTCACCACAGCCACGCCTCCGGCCAGCTTGGCCAGACGCTCCTGCAGTTTCTCCTTGTCGTAGGTGGAGTCGGTCTCGTCCATCTGCTTTTTGATCTGCTCGCAGCGGGCGCCTACAGCCGCCTCGTTGCCTTCAGCAACGATCGTCGTGGTGTCCTTATTAATGGTCACCCGACGAGCCGTACCGAGCATCTCAAGCTTGGCGTTCTCCAGCTTAAGGCCGGCATCCTCAGTGATCAGCTGACCGTTGGTCAGAACAGCCATGTCTTCCAACATGGCCTTACGGCGATCGCCGAAACCAGGGGCCTTAACGGCGGCCACGTTCAGCACACCGCGCAGGCGGTTCACCACCAAGGTCGCGAGGGCTTCCTTCTCGATGTCCTCAGCAATGATCAGCAGAGGCTTGCCGGTGCGAGCAATCTGCTCAAGCACAGGAACCAGGTCCTGAACCAGGCCGATCTTCTTGTCGGTGAGCAGGATGTAGGGCTCGTCCAGGACGGCTTCCATCCGCTCGGTGTCGGTGGCGAAATAAGGGGAGATGTAGCCCTTGTCGAAGCGCATGCCCTCGGTGACCTCAAGTTCGGTCTCCATGGATTTGCCTTCTTCCAGGGAGATCACACCCTCTTTGCCGACCTTGTCCATGGCACTGGCGATCATGGTGCCCACCTCTTCGTCGTTTCCGGCGGAGATGGTGCCGACCTGAGCAATGGCATTGCTGTCAGCGATGGGCTTGGCCTGCTCCTTGATCTTGCTGACCAGGAAATCGGAGGCTTTGTCGATGCCCTTTTTGAGCGTGATCGCGTTGGCGCCAGCAGCGACGTTGCGAAGACCGGCCTTCACCATGGCGTGAGCCAGGACGGTGGCGGTGGTGGTGCCGTCACCGGCGGCGTCGTTGGTCTTGGACGCAGCCTGACGAATCAAGGCAACACCGGTGTTCTCGATGTGATCCTCGAGTTCGATCTCTTTGGCGATGGTGACGCCGTCGTTGATGATCTGGGGGGCTCCGAATTTTTTCTCGAGCACCACGTTGCGGCCCTTGGGCCCAAGGGTGACAGCAACTGACTCGGCCAGAATGTCAATCCCTTTTTCGAGAGCGCGACGGGCGTTCTCGTTGTAAATAATGCGCTTTGCCATGGAGAAATTCCTTGGTGATGAAAGTGTTTTGAAGTCCTGGTGCTCTGTCGTCTGCAACTGAACAAAGCCGTACTCACTCGACTCAACTCAGACGTTGCTTGTCCTGACAACAGATCTTGAGCAATCAATGCCTGGACGATTGATCCTTCAACGAACGATCAGTTGACGACCGATCAGTTGACGACAGCCAGAATGTCCTTTTCGGTGAGTAGCACGTACTCGTCGCTGCCGAGCTTGATATCGGTACCGGCGTACTTGCTGTACAGGACTTTGTCGCCAACACCGACTTCAGGGGCCTGACGACTGCCGTCGTCATTACGCTTGCCTGGGCCGATCTGAACCACTTCGCCCACCTGGGGCTTTTCCTTGGCGGTGTCAGGAAGCAGGATGCCGCCCGCGGTTTTTTCCTCAGATTCGGAGACCTTGACGAAAACGCGGTCACCGAGAGGCTTCACGGTGGAGACGCTGAGAGATACAGCTGCCATGAGTTCTTTCAGAAGCAGGGAATGGGCGCCGAAGCGCTTACATCGACACGAGCTAGCACTCAAAGCCGACGAGTGCCAACGTATGAAGGCGAGGGGCCCCAAGGCCAGCGGCCATCTGTGCGGTTGACCGAACCGGACCGTCCCGATGTTTCACACCGCCACACAACTGAGCCGGTGGTATGTTTGCGCCGCTCTAAAGGCCACGAGCGCGCTGCGCCTCAACCCAACTCTTCCTTACTTATGGTCGCTTCTGCTCCTGCATCCGCCGGCACCAAGGGCGTGGTTCGTCAGGTGATTGGCCCGGTTCTGGACGTGGAATTCCCAGCCGGGAAACTGCCGAGGATCTACAACGCTCTCAGGATTGAGGGCAAAAACGCCAGCGGCCAGGATGTCGCCCTCACAGCAGAGGTGCAGCAACTCCTCGGCGACCATCGCGTGCGTGCCGTTTCCATGAGCAGCACCGACGGTCTGGTGCGTGGCATGGAGGCTGTCGATACCGGAGCTGCCATCTCCGTGCCCGTCGGTGAAGCCACCCTTGGTCGCATCTTCAACGTTCTGGGAGAACCCGTTGATGAGCAGGGCCCTGTCAACGCCACGGCGACGGCTCCGATTCACCGCGAAGCACCAAAGCTGACCGAGCTGGAAACCAAGCCAAAGGTTTTTGAAACAGGGATCAAGGTGATCGACCTGCTGGCGCCCTATCGCCAGGGAGGCAAGGTCGGTCTGTTTGGTGGTGCCGGTGTGGGCAAAACCGTGCTGATCCAGGAACTGATTAACAACATCGCCAAAGAACACGGTGGCGTCTCTGTTTTCGGCGGCGTGGGCGAGCGGACCCGTGAAGGCAACGACCTTTATGAGGAATTCAAGGAATCCGGAGTGATCAACTCCGAGGATCTCTCCAAATCAAAGGTGGCCCTCTGCTATGGCCAGATGAACGAACCCCCCGGCGCTCGGATGCGTGTGGGTCTCTCGGCGCTGACCATGGCCGAGCACTTCAGGGACGTCAACAAGCAGGACGTTCTGCTGTTCGTCGACAACATCTTCCGCTTTGTGCAGGCGGGCTCCGAGGTTTCGGCTTTGCTGGGACGTATGCCCTCCGCCGTGGGATACCAGCCCACCCTCGGTACCGACGTCGGCACCCTGCAGGAACGCGTTGCATCCACCCTCGAGGGTTCGATCACATCAATTCAGGCTGTCTACGTGCCTGCTGACGACCTGACGGACCCTGCTCCAGCCACCACCTTCGCCCACCTAGACGCGACCACGGTTCTCAATCGTGCTCTCGCCTCCAAGGGCATCTACCCCGCTGTGGACCCCCTGGACTCCACGAGCACAATGCTTCAGCCAGCCGTGGTCGGAGACGAGCACTACAAGGTGGCCCGCAATGTCCAGTCCACCCTGCAGCGCTACAAGGAGCTTCAGGACATCATCGCCATCCTTGGCCTCGACGAACTGTCTGAGGAAGACCGTCAAACCGTTGATCGCGCCCGCAAGGTCGAGAAGTTCCTCTCTCAGCCCTTCTTTGTGGCTGAGATCTTCACCGGTATGTCCGGCAAATACGTGAAGCTGGAAGAAACCATCGCCGGTTTCACCCAGATCCTGGCCGGTGAGCTGGATCATCTGCCCGAACAGGCCTTCTACCTGGTTGGCAACATCGATGAAGCCAAAGCCAAGGCCGAGAAGATTGCAGCAGAGGCCAACTGATGAGTGGTTCCCTCACCCTCCGCGTTCTTTCCCCCGACAAGAACGTTTTTGATGGCAGCGCTGATGAGGTGATTTTGCCCAGCACCACTGGGCAGCTGGGCATTCTTCCCGGCCACATTTCCCTCCTCACCGCCATCGATGTGGGTGTTCTTCGGGTGCGTGCAGACGGTGGCTGGAATTCCATCGCCCTGATTGGAGGCTTCGCTGAGGTTGATGCCGACGAAGTGACGGTTCTGGTAAACAACGCAGAACTCGGCAGCACGATTGATCCCAGCGTCGCTGAAAGCGAACTCCAGGCTGCTTCTACAGCCGTTACCGGCATGGAAGGCCAACCTGCATCACCTGAGAAGGTGAAAGCACAACAGCAGTTAAGTCTGGCCAAGGCCCGGGTTCAAGCCAGCAAATCCAGCGACTGATCCAGCTGGGCTCCATTGATGACAGAACCAGAGCCAATGGCTCTGGTTTTTTTATGGGCAATCAGGTCACACACATCTCTGAAAGACAAAAAAAAATGACCCGCCAAGGCGGGCCATTGGGCTGACCAATGAGTCAGATCAGATCAAGAATCAGGCAGTGCCACAGAAGGTGACATCGGGGAATTTGAGTTTGGCTTCATCAAGAGTCTTGCCTTTGCCCTCTTCCTGCCAGTAGTTGATCACTTCGGTGGCTTTGTTGAGCACTTCAACGCGCTCGTTGTCGGTGATCCAACTTTTGCCTTCCAATTCTGTTTTCAAGGTTTCCCAGGCATCTTCCCGAGGCCAGAAGAAATAAGCCGTGAGGGGGCTGGGACCACCACCCACGATCTGGTCAACAGCCAAAGCTACATTGTCCGGCAACCAGAGAATCTTCAACAGGAAGCGGCCCTCGTCAGCCTTGGGGGTGTAGCCGGAAGGGACTCCATCCGCGTCGATCGTTGCTGAGGCCAACGCCGCCGCTCCACCACGGAGAACGGGACGAGCTTCTCCCTCTCCGGCGGCCTCACCAGCTGGTTGCTTGGCAGGCTCCTTGTCCGCTTCAACAGCGACAGCTGGACTGGCCTCCACGGCCGCGCTGGCGGCCTCCTGTTCACTGGTTGCTGCGCCTTCGGAGACCGTCATGTATGTGCGCTCGAGGAATCAGAACAAACAACTAACCTACCAGCCGCCCCAGCCGTTCTTCTCCTGAAACCCTCCCTCCTGTTGTTCGACATCGACGGTGTCATCCGGGATGTCGCAGGCAGCTACAGACGGGCGCTGCAGGAAACCGTTCATCACTACTGCGGCTGGAAGCCGAGCCCGAACGACATCGACGTCCTCAAGTCGGAAGGGCTTTGGAACAACGACTGGGATGCCAGTCTCGAGCTGCTGAGGCGTCGGGGCTGCAGCGTGCCAATGCGCAGCAGCCTCGTGCGTGTGTTCAGCGACTTCTACTTCGGTGGCAATCCCGATGGTGATCCCGCCAACTGGAGCGGTTTCATCAGAGATGAGCCGTTGTTGGTGGCGAAATCCTTCTTCGATCAGCTCCAGGCCCAGGGGCACCGCTGGGGATTCGTCAGCGGTGCCGAACCGGCGTCCGCCCGATTCGTCCTCAGCCAACGTCTAGGTCTGGTCGATCCACCCTTGATCGCCATGGGCGATGCACCCGACAAACCGGATCCCACCGGCTTGATTCGCATGGCCAAGCAGCTGGCCGCCGGCGAAGTGCCCCGCTGGATCGCTTACATCGGCGACACGGTGGCCGATGTGCACACGGTGCTCAATGCCCGCGAGCGGCAACCGGAACTTCCCTGGCGCAGCCTTGCTGTGGCCCCACCGCACATCACAGATGTGACGAGGTATCACCAGCAGCTGCAGGACGCCGGCGCCGACCGCATCGTGGACGCAACCCGGGAGTTGCTCCCAATCCTTATGGAAGGACTGACCCCATGACCGACGCAGCCTCTCAACGAAATAGGGGATTAATCCCACTGCTGCTCCCGATCCTGGTTGGTCTTGCTGCTCTGGCTGCAATCGAATTCAGCGGCGTGATGGGCTGGCTGCTGGTACAACCCACCTCCGTCGTGCTCGGCGGACTGATTCTGCTCAGCGGCGTGGTGCTATTGCTCTCCCGCAGCGTGGCCAACCAGGCTGACCGGGTATCCGAGCTGATCGGACAGCCCTACGGAACCCTGGTGCTGACAGCGGCCGTGATGACGATCGAACTGGCCCTCGTCGCCAGCACGATGCTCACCGGCGAACGCAACCCGACCCTGGCCAGGGATTCAATGTTTTCGGTGGTGATGATCGCCCTCACTGGAGTGACCGGTCTCTGCAACGTGCTGGCAGCAGTACGCCGCGGTGCCCTTTGCGACGACGGCAAGGTGGACACCAGCCAGATGGTGGGTCCCAACCTGCTGGGTGCCCTCACCTACTTCGATCTGATCAGCACCATGTGCGTACTGGCCCTGGTGATTCCCAATTTCAGCCGCAGCACCACGGAAGCGAACTTCAGCACTCCGGTGAATGTGGTGCTGTCCGTGGTGGCACTGGGGGTGTACGCCGTTTTTCTCACCGCCCAGATGGGGCGCTACAGCAACCTCTACACCGAACGCGAGAACCTGATCATCCGCGACGATGACATCCTCGAGGCTGAAGAGCCTGGCCTGCCGCTGTGGAAAGCCGCCACGTTGTTGGTGGTCGGCCTGCTGGTGGTGTGCCTGATCGCTGAGTCGATGGGCCAGCTCATTGAAACCGGCATCACCGACCTGGGGTTGCCCAGCTCCCTGGCCGGCGTGCTGGTGGCCATGTTGATCCTGGCGCCGGAAGCACTCAATGCCGTGCAGGCGGCTTCGCAGGGGGAAGTGCAACGCTCGATCAACACGCTGTATGGCTCCGTGGTGGCCACCGTGAGCCTCACGGTGCCTGCTGTGCTGGTTCTTGGGGTCATCACCAACACCGACGTCATCCTGGGGCTGGAGCCCTTCGAGATGGTGCTTCTGGCCCTCACCTTGATTCTGAGTTACCCCCACGCTCGACTCACCGGCATCGAAGGCTTGATGAAGCTGGTGATCTTTCTGTTCTGGATCCTGCTGCAGGTGGCCTAGGGACGCTCCATCGCTGCCAGGCTCTTCTGCGCCGCGGCTGTCATCACCTCACAGCCCCCGTTGACCACAGCCACATCGTCCTCGATGCGAATCCCGATTCCCTTCCAGCGGTCATCGATCGCCGGCTGACCCTCCGGCACCGCCAGACGATCGCTCACGTAAAGCCCTGGCTCAACGGTAAGAACCATCCCCTCGGTGAGGTTGGCTGGCTTCTCACCCAGCCGATAAGCCCCGACATCGTGGACATCCAGTCCCAGCCAGTGACCGGTTCGATGCATGTAGAGATGGCGGTAGTCGCCCCGTTCAATCACACCCTCGGAATCACCACTGAGCAAGCCCAGCTCAATCAGGCCGTCCACCAGCACCGTCAGTGCCGTGAGGTGAACCTCCTCAGCCGTCCCGCCGGGACGCACCGCATCGATCGCCGCCTGCTGGGCTGAAAGCACCAGGCTGTAAAGGTCTCGCTGCTCAGCGGTGAAGTGGCCGTTGATCGGAAAGGTGCGGGTGATATCGCCGTTGTAGTAGTCCGAGATCGAACAACCGGCGTCGATCAACAACAGATCTCCATCACGCAGTTCTGCCGAGTTGGCCGTGTAGTGGAGAACACAGGCATTGTCTCCGCCGGCAACGATCGATCCATAAGCCGGACCACGGGCACCGCTGCTGCGGAAATGAGCTTCGATCGCGGACTGAATCTGGGCTTCATTCATCCCGGGTTCGGTGATCGAGCGGGCCAGTTCATGGGCCTCCGCCGAGAGACGACAGGCCTCCCGCATGCGATCCAGCTCGTGGGGTTCCTTGCACAACCTCAGACGGTGCAGGATCGGACATGGAGCCACCAGGCCGAGGGCGGCACTGCCGGATCGCGAAGCGCGATCCAGCTGACGCCCCCAGGTTTGCAACACCAGCGGCTCCACCTGCGGATGACGACCAACACGAAAAGCGATTGCGTCTGCTCCATCAAGAAACTCGGTGAGCCGTCCCTGAAGCTGATCCAGCGGGTAAGCGATGTCAGCCCCGAACCGCTCAACCGCACCTTCAGTGCCCCAACGAAACCCGGTCCAGACCTCGGCGGCAGGATCCTTGGGATGCACAAACAGCACGAAGCGCTCTCCTTCCGGCCGATGGGGAAGCAACAGCGCCACAGCATCCGGCTCATCAAAACCGGTGAGGTAGAAGAAATCGCTGTTCTGGCGAAAGGGCCACTCACAATCCGCGTGATGGGTGGCCAGAGGGGCAGCGGGAATCACGGCAGCGGCTGACCCCAGCTCCGCCATGAATCGCTCACGGCGTCGGCCATAAAGAGCTGGATCCATGGCCATCACGCCCGCATCAGTTGATCAGGATGGCAGCTCGAAGCTCCTGGTTGCCTGACGTCGATAACATGAGCTTCACGGAAATCAGCAATGGGCTCTGACCTGTTGGTGCTGCTGCTGCTGGTGGTCGTTGTGCTGCTCGGCTCTGCACTCTGCTCAGGAGTGGAAGCGGCAATGCTGACGGTCAGTCCGATCCGCGTTCACGAATTGGCCGCGCGCCGTCAGCCGGTTGCGGGTGCGCGGCGCCTGGCGCAGCTGCGTCAGCGCCTGGGAAGAACCCTCTCGGTGCTGGTGATTGCGAACAACGGCTTCAACATTTTCGGCAGCCTGATGCTCGGTGGTTACGCCGCCTGGGTTTTTGAGCAACGAGGCATTGGCGGTATCGCCCTGCCACTGTTCTCTGTAGGCCTCACCGTGCTGGTGATGCTGCTTGGCGAGATCTTGCCCAAAGCGCTCGGCAGCCGTCTGGCCCTGCCGGTTTCACTGGCGAGCGCCCCGGTTCTCCACTGGCTCGGCCTGCTGCTCAAGCCACTGGTGTTACTGCTGGAACGGCTGCTGCCAGCGATCACCGCGGAAGCCGAGCTCTCAACCAATGAAGACGAGATCCGCCTGCTGGCCAGACTCGGATCCCAAAAAGGCCAGATCGAAGCGGATGAGGCCGCGATGATCGGCAAGGTTTTTCAGCTGAATGACCTCACAGCACGGGACCTGATGACGCCGAGGGTGGCAGCGCCAACCCTGGATGGAGCCCTCAGCCTGGAGGCTCAGCGCCAGCTGTTGTTGGACAACAACGCTGCCTGGTGGGTGGTTCTGGGAGACCAGGTGGACAAGGTGCTAGGGGTGGCCAGTCGAGAGCGCCTGCTCACGGCCTTGCTCGAGAACCGAGGACTGCTGACCCCTGCAGATCTCAGTGAAACGGTGGATTACGTCCCCGAAATGATTCGTGCCGATCGATTGCTGACCGGTTTTCGCCGGGACAGCAGCGGAGTACGCGTCGTGGTGGATGAGTTCGGCGGCTTCGTTGGCGTCATCGGTGCGGAATCCGTTCTCGCCGTGCTGGCGGGGGGGTGGCGCAAGCCGGCAGCATGAGGCCCATGAATCAGGTTGTGATCCCACCTCCAGCCAGCATCGATCGGTGCTGGCAGCTGCTGCAGCGCTGGCGCGGTGAGTTGCAACTCACACGACGCGAACAGGGCGTGCTGGCGGGATCCCTGGTGGTGCTGGACCGTCAACTGCTACGGCTGAGGCAACGTCGGCTCCGCATTGCCGTCTTCGGTCGAGTCGGTGTCGGCAAATCCAGCCTGATCAATGCCTTGGTCGGGACGGATGTAATGGAGACGGATGTCGCCCACGGAAAGACAAGGCGGCAACAGGCCGTGAACTGGCCGATCCCCATCCCAGGACTGGATCAGGTCGAACTGGTCGATACCCCCGGCATCGATGAAATCCAGGCCGCGGCCCGCGCCCGTCTGGCTCGTCGAATCGCCATGGACGCGGATCTCGTGCTTCTGGTGATCGACAGCGACCTGACGCGCACGGATCAGGACGGCCTCAAGGTGCTGCAGGATTCCGGCAAACCTGTCCATCTGGTCCTCAACCGGAGCGACCGCTGGCAAGCCGACGAGATCACAGAGGTGCTGAGCAGCATCCGCTCGCGCCTGAGCTCTGACATTCCACTGACAGCCGTCGCCGCTGCTCCTCGACGACCCGTGATTGACGAGGATGGGCGCGTCCGCAGTGAGCCGGTTGCCGCCAGGGTTGAGGCCTTGCGGGTTCGACTGCTCGAAACGCTCGAAACGGAAGGATCACTGCTGCTGGCCTTGCAGTCGTTGAGTCAGGCGGATCGGTTCCAGCATGCGCGGCAGCAGCTGCGTCTGCAGCAGCACCGACGGCGAGCCCAGGGACTGATCGGACGCTTTGCCGCAGCCAAGGCGACAGGGGTGGCTGCCAATCCTGTGATGGCTCTCGACCTGGCGGCGGGGCTGGCCTGCGACACAGCCCTTGTGATGCAACTGTGCCAGCTCTACGGCCTGCCGTTGGCGCCATCATCCGCGCGTCAACTGTTGCGGCGCCTCTCCCAGGACAACGCCCTCCTGGTCGGCATCCAACTGGGACTGACGGCGTTGAAGCAGGGTCTGATCCTGATGGCACCCATCAGCGGTGGCATGAGTCTTGCCCCCGCCGCGCCCGTTGCTCTGGCTCAGGCAGCTTTGGCCGTGCACACCACCAGACGAACCGGCCAGGTCGTGGCCGAGGAGCTGATGCGTGGCCTGCATCGCTGCGGCGGGCAGCCAGGCGCCCTTCTGATGCGACTGAGTCAGAGCGATCCGGTCGTGCGCTACTGGATGGAGCGCTGGGGTGGACGGCCCCCGCAGACCTTGCAGCCGCTGCTGCCCTGAGCTGACATGGCCCTGACCCTCGCGCTGCTCGGCACCAGCTCCGACCCACCCACGAAGGGGCATCAGTGCCTGCTGGAGGGATTGCTTGCCCGTTTCGACAGGGTCGCCACCTGGGCCAGTGACAATCCGATGAAATCCCACGGTGCCCCACTGGATCTGCGCGCGTCCTTGCTGCAGGCCCTGGTCAGGCAGATCGGCAGTCCACGCCTGGAGCTGGTTCAGTCTCTGAGCAGCCCATGGGCGATCACCACGGTGCAGCGGGCAGCCGAACGCTGGCACGACTGGGAACTCGTGTTTGTTGTGGGCAGTGATCTGGCTGCACAGATCCCTCGCTGGAAGCAGGCCAGTGCGTTCCTGGAGGCCTGTCATCTCGCCATCGCCCCCCGTCAGGGCTGGCCTCTGTCCCCCAAGGCCACAGAAGAGCTGCGCCAGATGGGCGGCCGCCTGGAGATTCTCGATCTGGACGTTCCAGCCACTGCCAGCTCGAACCTGCGTCAGCAACCGCAGCCGAGTCAGATCCCAGGGCAGGTCTGGCCTCTCCTGCTGGAGCATCAGCTTTATGGCCTCACCCCACATCACTGCTGATGCGTCTTGCCCTGGCCCAGCTCAATCCTCTGGTGGGTGACCTTTCAGGGAACACCAGGATGATTCTCAAGGCCTGTGAGCAGGCTGAGGCTGGCAAGGCGGATCTGCTGCTCACGCCCGAACTGTCCCTCTGGGGCTATCCGCCGCGGGATCTGCTGCTGCAACCGGAACGCCTGAACCAGCAGAAAGAAGTCCTGGATCAGCTTTGCAGGGATCTTGATCAGCGGCATTCCGACCTGACCGTTCTCGTTGGTGCAGCGATTGCCATCCAGGACGGTCGTCGACCGGCGCTCTACAACGCCATCGTCCAAGTGAGCCGCCAGGGATGGCGGCCCGTTGCCCACAAGCAGCTGCTTCCCAACTACGACGTCTTCGATGAACGCCGTTATTTCAGACCAGGCGAGAGGAGTTCCAGCCTGGTGCTGGACAACGGCCTCCGACTCGGGCTCACCATCTGTGAAGACCTCTGGGTGGACACCGAGCTGCAGAGAGAACGGCTGAGCGGGCCAGACCCTGTAGCCGAACTGATCAATGACGCACCGGATCTGCTGATCAACCTGGCTGCCTCTCCCTTTGACGCGTCGAAGCCGTCGCTGCGTCAGCAACTGGCAGCACGGGCTGCAGTGCGTCTGAATTGCCCGGTCGTCTACTTGAACCAGGTGGGCGGAAACGACGAGCTGATCTTCGACGGTGGCAGCTTTCTGCTCAATCCCAAGGGTGAACACCTGCTGCAACTGCCGTTTTGCAAGGAGTGGTTTGAGATCTGGGACAGCGAACCATCGCACCAGCCGGCACTGCCACTGCCATTGCCACTGCCACCCTCAGATCCCAGAGGCCTTCTTTTTCGAACCCTCGTTTTGGGCGTGCGGGACTACGCCTCCAAGTGCGGTTTTAAACAGGCTCTGCTCGGCCTCAGCGGCGGCATCGATTCAGCCCTGGTCGCTGTGATTGCAACAGCAGCACTCGGACCCGAGGCCATCACCACCCTGCTGATGCCATCGCCCTGGAGCTCCCGTGGCTCCATCGACGATGCCAAAACCCTGGCGAGCCGCCTTGGCATCGCCAGCCAAACCGTCCCAATCGCTTCGCTAATGCAAAGCTTCGGCAGCTCGTTGGCACCGGCCCTGGATGGGGAACCCCAGGGAGTCACAGCTGAGAACCTGCAATCTCGAATTCGAGGCACCCTGCTGATGGCCGTGGCCAACCAGCAGGGACAGCTGCTGCTCACCACAGGCAACAAATCGGAACTTGCCGTCGGGTACTGCACGCTCTACGGCGATATGAATGGCGGCCTAGCCGTGATTGGCGATCTCTACAAAACCACGGTCTTCGCTCTCTGCAACTGGCTGGATAGCGATGACTCCAGTCGCTGTCGCGATGATTTCGGGCTTGCGAGCCAGGGAGAGCTGGTCGGCGAAGCGATCAGAACCAAACCTCCCAGCGCGGAACTGAGACCTGACCAGAAGGACAGCGATTCGTTGCCGGATTACGGGGAGCTTGACGCGTTGCTGAAGCTGCTGATCGAAGAACGGCGTTCTGGCCAGGCGCTGATTGCAGAGGGCTTTTCGCCAGCGTTGGTGGAACGGGTAGAGAGGATGCTGCGTCGAGCCGAGTTCAAGCGCCGCCAGTCACCACCGCTGCTCAAGGTGAGTCCGCAAGCGTTTGGCACCGGATGGCGGCTGCCGATTGCAGCAGCGTGAATTTTCTGGCAGCGATGGCGCTGCAGCGCCAGATTGAAGAGATCCCCCGATGAGGGTCACCGGCCCATGGCAGCGTCCGTTCTGACGGCCCCGATGGCCAGCATCGGCGTACCCAAGGAAATCAAAGCCGACGAACAACGGGTGGCGCTCACTCCGGACGCCGTTCGTGAACTGGTCAGTCAGGGCCTGGAGGTCCGCATTGAAAGTCGGGCCGGTGATGGCGCGGGGATCAGAGATGAGGCGTTTGCGGCGGCAGGTGCTCAAGTGGTGTCCCGGGACGACGCCTGGGGCGCTCACCTGGTTGTGAAGGTGAAGGAACCACAGCAGGAGGAGCTGAGGTTCCTGCGGGACGACATGGTGTTGTTCACCTACCTGCATCTGGCGGCTTACCCGAGCGTCGGGGAAGCTCTGCTGAACGCAGGGACGACGGGGATCGCCTACGAAACGGTCCAGCTCGAGAGCGGCAGTTTGCCCCTGCTGGCACCGATGAGCGAAATCGCAGGACGTCTTGCCGCCCAAGTTGGTGCCCATCTGCTCGAGCGACCCCACGGCGGGCGAGGTGTGCTCATGGGCGGCTGCACCGGCGTACAACCGGCACGAGTGGTGGTGCTTGGAGCAGGCACCGTTGGCTGGAATGCGGCACGACTGGCTGCTGCCATGGACGCAGAGGTCTTGCTGCTGGATCGCTCACCCGAACGCCTGCGCAGCCTTGAGGCCGATCGCCGCGGCCGTCTGATGAGTGTGGTGAGCAGCCGAGGCCTGTTGGAACGGCTTGTACCGTCCGCTGATCTCGTCATCGGTGCTGTTCTGACGCCAGGAGGGCGGGCCCCCACCCTGGTTGATGAAATCCTGGTGGAGCAGATGCGACCCGGCTCGGTGATCGTGGATGTGGCCATTGACCAGGGCGGCTGCGTGGCCACAAGCCAGGAGACCACGCACACCTCCCCGACGGTTTCGATCCATGGGGTGCAGCACTACGCCGTTGGCAACATGCCGGGAGCTGTGCCCTTCACCTCCACAGAAGCCCTGGTAAGTGTGACCTTGCCATACATCATTGGCATCGCTGGCCGGGGACTGGAGGAGGCCGTGACGGACAAGCCCGAACTGCTCTCCGGTCTTAACACCGTTCAGGGCAGCGTCTGTCACCCCGGCGTCGCCAAAGCCCTGGGGCTACCGCCCCGTCATCCGATGGCCTGCCTGCGCTGAAGCGGACGCATCAGGGACTCCGGTGCCAGCCCCTCCCGCAGCGCCATCACCAGCCCAGCAGCCTCGGCGTAACTACCTGCATGCAGAACATCCGGCGCCATCGCCAGGGCATCGGATGTGACAGAGAGCACGGAGCGGTTCTCCACCGTGATCACAGGCACCTGACGTTCCAGACAGGCCAGAACCGCTTCGCCACCGAGGGCCCCCTGGGGCACCACAACAGCACCGAGCTGATCCGCCATGAGATCGTCTGGTCGGCAAGAGCCATCGACCACCAAATCCGGGGCCCGGCTCAGGCCAACCAGAACACAGGCCAGGAAGGTGTGTCCGAGCTCTTCTGCCACAGCACGGGGGTCCACTTGAGGGTCAAGGGGAAGAGGAGCCAGAGCAGGCGCATGGGCGCAGGGCAACTGCAGATGACGAACCAGCAGATGACTGATCACCGCCTCAGCTCCTGCCAGGCCGTCCACACCACTGCCCTGCCGATAAGCGGCAAGTGCTGCTGTGTCGACCTCATCGGGGAAGCGAGCAACAACAGCAATCGCTGAAGCACCAGCCCGTTTGAGACATTCGCCAGCACGCAGAAGAGCATCAGGTCGTCCCAACCGACCCCAACTGGCACCACTGCCTCCTGTCTCCAGCGTCACCTCCAGCGGTGCATCCGATGTAATCACCGGTCCGATGTCCAGCCCCAGGGAGGCGCGGCAAGCTTCCATCAGCTGCCGATGCCGAAGGGTCAGATCCGCTTCAATCCCCGCATCGAGCAACAGTCCAAGGCGTTGTCGCCTCACTGGACGGAGTTGCCAATCTCCAGCAGCAAAACGGTCGAGCGCATACCCCTCGACGTAGTGAATCCTGTTGTCCAACCAGTAGAGCGACGCCCCATTCATCACGTTGGGGTGGGTGATCAGACAACCACTGGCCGACGCCAGAAGCCGGGCACTGGGGATTGCATCACCGGCATAACCGCCGATCTCACAACCGATTCCCGTCGGCACGACCATCAAAGTCGGCATCGGCGCAGGGATCATTCCGTCGTGACCGCTTCCAACTGGAGGATCCTCTGGCCATCCGCATCCCGGGTCACAGCTGTCAGAGCCCAGCGAAGCCAGTGATCCTGGTCAGCGACCTCACGCTTGATCAAGGACCTCAAGCCTGAGGCAGGGATGTTCAGCGGCCAGCGCAGCTCCAGGCGAAGGGTCCGCAGGATCATTTCTGGTACTGACCGAACTGCGCTTCATAGAGCGCATCCTCCTGACCAGCCCTGAGTGTGAGATCAGCGCGTGGGTAAGCCACACAAAGCAAGGTATAGCCCTGTTCCTGCAGATCAGACTTAACCCCCATGGCGTCGGGTTGTTCAACACGTCCCTCCGTGACGACGGCTGCACAAGTGGTGCAGACACCCGAGCAGCAGGAACTGGGAAGCATCACACCGGCAGCTTCAGCAGCGTTGAGCACCGTCTGATCAGAACGGCAAAGGAAGCTTTGAATCTCGCCTTCAAACTCCGCCCGGATGGTGTGGGTCGACACTGCCGCTGCGGTTTCAGTCATCTGATGCCCATCGCTGATCAGATGTATTTTCCCAGAGAGCCCGCCATCTGATGTGAGCGACCTGATCATTCACATCGGTGCCGCGAAATGTGGATCAAGCAGTATTCAGGCCATGCTGAGAAAGGCATGCCGAACATCAACTGACCCAACGATTAGCTTCGTCCGACTGAAGCCCACCGACCTGATCACACGGTTGAATCGATCCGATAGGAACGCCCTTCAAACGTGTGAATCAATCCTGAAAGAGCTCGCAAAGGCCGATGTGGCGGTGGTGAGTCACGAGTTTCTCGAGAAAAACAACGTCGCCGTCTACAACATCTGTCGGGTTGCTGAACATGTGGGATATCAATCGATTCTCATCATTGGTTACACAAGACGGCAAGACGACTGGCAACGTTCCAACTTCAACCAGTGGAATTTCAGAAACACCAAACAACTTAAAAGAGGTGCTCAAGCCCTCCACAATGAAGGTTGGCATTGGCGTTTGTTCAGCGCCTATGAGCGCTGGCTCATCACAGGGCTGATCAACCAGGAAGGACCTGATTGGAGTGCTCAGGCTGAACAACTTCAATCCACCTGTCACTTGATTCAGATTCCCTGCACTCTCGCTTCAAGTCCACTCAGCAAGTCCAACAAACCCGAATATCTCCTTCAGCACTTCAACCAAACCTGCAAACTTGGGCTCAGTGCAGCGTTCTTAAAAAAGTGCAAGCCTTCAAAAAATACGTCTTTTTCAGAATACATTACAGAAACGATTGCAGAGTCAATCCTGCTTGACGAGGGCGATCAATTTCCAATCACGCCCCATCAACAAAACGGCCTACTGAAACGCATAAGCGCCCACTTACCGAGACGCATTCCCGAAATCAATCCAGACTTCACGTCGACCATCGAGGGACACTACCTAGCACTATTCAAAGGTTCGAATCAGAAATATTGCGACCAAACGAAGACAAGCTTTGAGGAGCATTTCTCACCAGGGGATACATCTCAAACGGGAGTGCATGACGATTTCATCTCTTTGATCGATCAGGAAAACAGGAGGCGTCAGCAACACATGATTGAGATCCTGGAGTCAAGAGCCATCATCAAAGCCATGGCAACGCGAGCCATCCTTCAAACACTTTGCGAAATGAACAACGATCCATCATGAGCCACAGGCAGAAAGGGAGAAAGACAATGCAGCCAAACACCAAGCACGAGAACCATTGCACACGCCATCATCATGTGCGCACATCGTTAAAAGGCCCCATTAATAGAGGCTCAGCCAGCCAATATTCCCTAAAGACTGAGACAACATCGATAGATGGGCTTTACCGGAAAAACAAACTGGTGAATACAGACTGATAGATGTCTAAGAGTTATCAAAGCAAACGCTTCAAACGAACCATGCCGATGTACGATTAGAGAAAATTGATTCTTGAGAGTCCAATGTCAAAAAGCCTGCAGGGTTCAAGTGACTTTGAGCTTACTCTGAATAAGGACAGTGTTAAGCAGGGAAAATCTTTCAAATCCCAGATCAAGTCATCCAGTGCCTATGGAGAGGATGATATTTTCTGGACATTCAGTGGTGACGGAATCACAAGAAATGATTTCAAGAATGGGAGCCTTCAGGGTCAGTCGACGCTTAAAAAAGACGGCTCCAATAAGCAAATCTTTGAAATTGCTGCCAATAGTGAGCGCACACAAAACACCACACTCGACGTTGACTATTTTCTCGACTCGAAATTTAAAACCAGGGTTGCTGGCGACTCAATCGCTATCGTTGCAAAATCATATGATCCCGACAAGGATTCAAGCAAACCATGGTCAATGAATGCCGCGAGGACACAAGTCAAAGAAAATGTACTCGTCCAATTTACGATTAATAATGGCACCCCTGATGAGACAGTTTTTTATACCTTAAGCGGCAAAGGAATCGACAAAAACGACTTTAATCTCTCCTATGCCCGCATGAGTGGCAAAGCGAAGATGGATAGCACTGGGAAGGCACAAATCCCTTTGATGGTACGCGATGACCACAAAACTGAAGGCACTGAAGATGTCACCGTTAGCATCTTTGCCGACAAGGCTTACAAGAAAAAATTGTCGTCTAAAGAAATACCAATTCTTGATACGTCCATCGAAACGCCAGAGCAAGGCCCCACAAAGTCAAAAACTCCTTCTGGAAAACAACCCGTTTGGAGCAACAAGACCGACAAAGGAACTTGGTTCACACTCTCACCAAGTCGCACAGAGATCCGTGAAAACACATCAACACGTACCAGGATTGATTCAAACAACAAAGGCGGATTAGTTCTTTATTACAAAACAGGCGGCAATAGTATCGATCAGAACGATTTTGATCTCTCTTATGCCAGAACTTCAGGCGAAGTGATTCTGAACAGCAACGGCACTGCTTTTATTCCACATCTCCTCAGAAACGATAACAAGACGGAAGGCACAGAAAATCTTACGATTTCATTGTACCGGGATAAAAAATTTAAAAAAGGAATCGCTTCGACAACAGTGCCGGTGCTTGACACTTCAGTTCAAACACCCGAGAAATCTCCAACCACATCAATCAATCCCAATACCAAACAACAACAGTGGGGTGGAGGTGTTCTGGGAGGCGACTGGTTCACACTCTCTCCAAACCGTAGCGATTTTCAACGCGGAGAAAAAGTTTCAACACGGGTTGATTCTGATGCCCTGCCTGGAGAAGTGCTCGACTGGAGACTGAGCGGACCGGACATTGATGGAACTGATCTTGATCAGTCCAAAGGGAGTGGGCTAACAGGAACCACTGAGATTTCTAAAAACGGATATTCTTCGATTGAACATTTTTTCAGGTTTGACAATTCAACCAATGAAAATACCGAAGCAACCATCGATCTATTCAGAAAAAATAGCACAACGAAAGTCGCAACGACGTCGTTTGAACTGATCGCCACACCCGCTGAAGCTGAACCCAACAAAACAGTCATTGATGAAGGTAAAGCGATGAAATTCAAGGTCTTTACCAGAGGTGTTCCTTCAGGTGAAAATATTTATTGGGATGTCACCGGTTTGAATATTACGGATGGTGATTTTGTAACACCACGTTCTGGAGTTGTTACACAAGATTCCACTCAAAAATTCCAAATCAACTTTGAAGCTGCAAAAGATTTACTGACTGAAGGCACGGAATATTTCAAGCTGAATCTCTATAGCGATGCCGGCCGTACTGGTCTCATCGGGGCATCAGATGAAATTACAATTAACGACACATCAACAACGCCACAACAGACCTACGACTTGATTTCAAGCGCAGCGACAGTCAAAGAAGGCAAAGGTTTCAAAATGAAAGTCAAGACAAAAAATGTTGACCCTGGTGAAATTATTTATTGGAAAGGTTCTGGCCCAGCAGCAGATGAAAATATTGCCTACTTTGAAGATACTGGTCTTACCTATGGAACAGCCATGCTGGACACCTCAGGAAATGCAATCTTGCAATTTAGAACCAACAAGAAAAGCATGACAAGCAGCTCTGCGGCATTTAATTTCTCGATATTCGAAACATCAAATTACATCACTCCAATTAGCGGAACAGCCAGCATCACCGTTCTAGACAATTAGTACCTGAAAGATATCAATACAAAGCCGGACCCCCTGATCGGCCGGCTTTGTTCTCGATGCTAGCCTCACTGATCAGTACCGTTAAGGAGGTCATAACCAGAGAATCGTATGAACAGGGACAACTGTGTTTTCGAAGCTCCCAGAAATTGGCACCTTTGGGATGAAGCGAGAGACTGAACCACAAGACCACACGTCCAAAACAAAACAGTGACTTGTCATTGGAGAACATTTTTGCTACAGCAGAAGAACGTCGCCAAATTCTTAAATGGAAGTTCTCGATTTTGGGCCCTACCAAACATTACCTTTAGGCACCCCTAAAAAGGGACAAGCAATTCGTTGAGGGTGGCTTTGGCTTTTATGCAGGAGCAGGAAACGATGTTCTGACCAATGGCAGCTATCAGATTGAAACCGAATCAGCTTTGGGAGGAAAATCAACCATACCTTCCATTCTCTCAGGAGGTCTAGGGAACGACACTTATGATCTCCTGACCGATCAAGAATGGGGATTCGTCGCCGATGCAGGGGGCGGCAAAGATACCATTCGATTTGGAATGGGGAAATTCAGCGATCTCAACCCAAAGTCCAAATCCTTGAATTCTGTCGTCAGTACCATCCTCATCAATGATCGCGATGTGATGATCTCCACAACCAATCTCGACACTGGCGTCAGAGATTTTGGAATGATCTTCTCGGACCCTTTCGGAACTCTGGTCCCCGAGAACAAGCTCGAGAAAGTGAAATTCGGCAAGAAAAAATACTCATTCAGAAAGTTCCTTAAGAGCCTCGAGAAGAATGCTGAAAAATCACCTAACTTTTACTCCATTGATACGGCCACTTTTTCAGAGTTGGGCGAAGCTGGCTTACTGGATCTGACTGGTTTCCCCGACACAAATGTTCTGGACAGTGGCGAGTACATTCAAATCGCTCTTATCAACAATTCATTGGTGGTCTAACTCAAAGCCAATAAAAAGCCGGCCCAATGGGCCGGCTTTTGTGGTTTCAAATTAACAACAAGGATCAGCCAGCAACGGCTGAACCACCAACAACCTCAAGAATCTCCTGAGTAATCGCCGCCTGACGCGCCTTGTTGTAATCCAAGGTCAACGTCTTGGCGAGTTCCTTGGCATTGTCACTTGCATTGTTCATGGCCGTCATCCGACTGGCCAGCTCAGATGCCGCTGATTCCTGCAGGGAACGCAAAAGCTGATTCTGCAGGTAGAGAGGCAGCAATGCATTCAACAATTGCTCAGGGCTCTGCTCAAACACGATGTCCGAAGGGATTTTCGGTTCCGTGTTTGCAGGCCCGGCACCAGGTTCCACCGTCAAACGACCATCCTTGGTGGTGAGACGGAAGATCTCATCGTCGGGATCGGCAATGTCCTGGGGATCAAGCGGCAGCAGCGTCTGAACCACCGGCTTACAACTCACCAAATTGATGAACTTGGTGAAAATAATTTCTACACGATCACTACTCTGGGCAATGAATTCAGCCAGAAGGTCGGTGGCGATGGTATTGGCTTCATCAGCCGTCGGTACCTGCTCCAAGCCAGCAAACGTGGCTTGAATCGGATAATTGCGGTTGGAGAAGTAACTGCCAGCCTTTCGGCCGATCAGCACCAATTTCACATCAAAGCCTTTGCCTTTGAGCTCAGCAAAGCGTTGCTCAGTGCGTCTGATGATGTTGGAGTTGTATCCACCACAGAGGCCTCGATCACCGGTGCAGGCCACCAAGGTGACGCTCTGCACTGGCCGTTGCTCCATCAGAGGAGCTGCAGCATCTTCCATCTGCATGCGGGACTGGAGATTCTCCAGCACGCGCGCCAATCGATCCGCGAAGGGACGACTGCGCAACACCTGCTCCTGTGCACGACGCACTTTGGCTGCAGCAACAAGGCGCATGGCCTCGGTGATTTTTCTGGTGTTCTTGACCGATTTAATCCGGTCGCGGATCTCTTTGAGATTTGCCATGTCGGCGACTTCAGCTGGCCGAAGCCACGAGGTTGGACACGACTTCGTTGATGGCGTCCTTGAGGATGGCCTCAGCCTCAGGGCTCATCACCTTTTTCTCCTGAATTTCATTGATGAACTCAGGCTTGTTGGACTTCAGGTACTCGCGCAGCTCACGCGAGAAATCAACAATGCTTTCGACCGGGACATCATCGATGAGGCCTTTGACGCCGGCGTAAACAATGGCGACCTGCTCAGCAAGGATCAGCGGGCTGAACTGGGGTTGCTTGAGCAGCTCACGCAGACGCTTGCCGCGGCCGAGCTGCTTCTGAGTGGCCGCATCAAGATCGGAAGCGAACTGCGAGAAGGCAGCCAGTTCATCGAACTGAGCAAGCTCCAGCTTCAGGGTTCCGGCAATCTTCTTGATCGCCTTGGTCTGGGCGGCACCGCCCACCCGACTCACGGACACACCCACATTGATGGCCGGGCGCAGACCGGAGTTGAACAGGTCAGAACTCAGGAAGATTTGGCCATCGGTGATCGAAATCACGTTGGTGGGGATGTACGCCGAAACGTCACCGGCTTGGGTCTCGATGATGGGGAGAGCGGTCATCGATCCTTTGCCCATGGCATCGGAGAGCTTGGCGGCACGTTCAAGCAAACGGCTGTGAAGGTAGAAAACGTCTCCGGGATAGGCCTCACGACCGGGCGGACGACGCAGCAGCAGGGACATCTGGCGGTAAGCAGCCGCCTGCTTGGACAGGTCGTCGTAGATCACCAGGGTTGCCTTGCCCTTGTACATGAAGTACTCGGCGATCGAAGCACCCGTATAAGGAGCCAGGTACTGCAGGGCAGCGGGCTCAGAGGCGTTCGCGGCCACCACCACCGTGTAATCGAGAGCGCCACGTTCGCGGAGCACTTCAACCACGTTGGCCACTGATGCCGCTTTCTGGCCCACGGCAACGTAGACGCAGATCATGTCCTGATCCTTCTGATTCAGGATCGTGTCGATCGCGATAGCGGTCTTGCCGGTCTGGCGGTCTCCGATGATCAGCTCCCGCTGGCCACGACCGACGGGGATCATGGCGTCGATGGCGGTGATGCCGGTCTGCATCGGCTCATGCACCGACTTCCGCTGA
Organism: Synechococcus sp. CC9616; assembly: GCF_000515235.1. Classification (NCBI taxonomy): domain Bacteria; kingdom Bacillati; phylum Cyanobacteriota; class Cyanophyceae; order Synechococcales; family Synechococcaceae; genus Synechococcus; species Synechococcus sp. CC9616. The sequence continues at coordinate 1,513,102 of NZ_KI911558.1, forward strand.
ATGATGCCCGGAGCCATCGACTCGATCAGGCGCATCTCTGTTGCAGCGATGTCGCCCTTGCCGTCGATGGGCTGACCCAACGAGTTGACCACCCGTCCGAGGGTCGCTTCTCCAACGGGGACTGAAGCGATCTTGCCGGTGGCTTTAACGGTGCTGCCTTCCTGAATGCCAAGGCCTTCGCCCATCAGCACGGCGCCGACGTTGTCGTCTTCGAGGTTGAGGGCGATGGCTTCGGTGCCATCTTCAAACTCGAGAAGCTCACCAGCCATGGCCTCTTGCAGGCCGTAGACACGGGCGATGCCGTCTCCCACCTGGAGAACGGAGCCAACATTGCTGACGGAGACAGACTTGTCGTAATCCTCAATCTGCTTTTTGAGGATGGCGCTGATCTCGTCGGGACGGATGGAAACCATGGCGTTTGCCCCAAGCGGGGAAGAGTTGAGGAAGGAGCGAAAAGAAAGGGGAGTGGACTCAGCTCGCCTTGGCGAGCGCCAGACCGAGGCGGCGAACCTGTCCTGACAGGCTGGCATCGATCACCTGAGAGCCAAGACTCACGACGAAACCGCCGATCAGACCTGGATCAACACTGAGGTCGATATCGACCTTCTTGGTACCGGCCATGGCCTGCACCTTGCTTGACAATGCGGCTTGCTGCTCCTCTGTGAGAGGTTGAGCTGAACGCACGTGGGCCAACGTGATGCCCTGCTGCTGGCGGTAGAGCTCGAGATAGCGAAGCATCACCGCATCGAGCGCCTGAAGGCGCTGACGATCTGCCAGCACTTTGAGCAGATTCATCAACGATGGTGTGACCTGATCACCAAGCAAGGCATCAAGAGCTTGCTTTTTGCCTGAGGGCTCGAGCACCGGCGACACCATCGCGTCACGAAAATCAGCTGAGCTCTCCCACACACCGAGAAGGTCCTTGCATTGCTCAGCAACCGTCTCGGACTCCTTGCGTCCTTCGGTGATCTGAAGCAAGGCTTCGGCGTAGGGCGTAGCCAGTGAATTGAGAATCGGCATCAGGCGTCCCTCAGATTGGCGATGGAAGCATCCAGCAGCTTGCTTTGGGCCTTGTCATCAAGACGGCCCGGCAGGTCTTTGAGAACCTTGCTGATGGCTGCGGTGGCGGCTTCGCGGCGAAGAGCATCGTTGATCCGAATGGCCTCGGCGTCGGCATCCGCAGAGGCTCCCTGTTTGATGTTGGCCATCACAGCGATGGTGCGTTGCTCTCCCTCAGCACGGATGGAAGCCGCGCGGGATTGACCATCCAGACGAATCTTTTCAGCCCTCTTATTGGCCTCAGCCAGATCAGCCTGTGCTTTGGCGAGCTCGTCAGTGGCCGTTTTCAGGCGCGTTTCAGCGTCCTGCAGATCCTGGAGGATGGCTGTGCGGCGCCGCTCGAGAATGCCGCCAAGGAATCCACTGAGGAACTTGACCAGAAGAACAATGACGATGGTCAGGTTGACCAGATTCGTCTCGAAAATGTTGAAGTTGAATCCGAAACCTTCGGAAGCCAGCAGGGGTAGGAAGGTCATCAGGCAGTGAGCAGTCGGTTAATGATCTGATCGCTGAGCTGGTCAACCCGGCTCTGGAGTTGTGAACGAGCCTGATTGCGCTCGTCATCCATCTCGCGGCGGGCAGCTTCCTTGGTGCTGTTCGCTTCCAGCTCTGCCTGGGTAATCGCTGCGCGGTAAAGGCCGTCAACTTCTTGTTCGGCCTCCACCACAGCAGCCTGAGCCGCTTGACGGGCCCCTTTCAGCTGCTCAGCCAGGTCGGCTTCCAGACGTTGAATCTGGGCAAGCTTCTCCTTGGCATCAGCTCGGCTGGTGGAGATATAGCCCTCTCGATCCTCCACGACCTTGCCGACCGGACGGAAGAAGAGAACATTGAGCAGGTAGGTGAGGACAACCACCTGAACCGCCATCAGCGGAAGGGTGGCATCGAGGTCGAAAAGACCTCCCTCAGGAACACCTGCTTCAGCAAGCAGAAGCCAGGTCATGGAAGGGTGCGCTGGAAAGGGATCGGTACAAGACGGTCAGAAGGGGGGAACGAACCCCCCGCCCTGATCAGCCGGCGAAAGGGTTGGCGAACAGAAGCACCAGAGCCACCACCAGGCCGTAGATGGTCAGCGATTCCATGAATGCCAGGGACAGCAGCAGGGTTCCGCGGATCTTGCCTTCGGCTTCGGGCTGACGGGCGATGCCTTCAACAGCGCCGCCGGACGCGGTGCCCTGTCCGATACCAGGGCCGATAGCGGCCAGGCCAACTGCCAGGCCTGCAGCCACAACGGAAGCAGCGGAGGTAATGGAATCCATGTTTGGTGGGGTTAGGGGAAGCGCGTGGAGCGCTGAACTGAATTGGGTTGGGGATCGGTTCCCCCCGCGCTGGGACACCCCTTCAAGGAGTGGGCCCGATCAAGCGTCGGACCTACGCGCGGTTTTGTTTAGCAGATCGCCTCAAAAGGCGAAAGAGTTTTGAAAATTAGTGGGCCTCGTGAAGTCCTTCTCCGATGTAAAAAGCGGCGAGGGTGGCAAAAATAAGCGCCTGAATCGCACTGGTGAAGAGCCCCAAAAGCATCACGGGCAGAGGCACAATCAAAGGCACGAGATACACCAGAACTCCCACAGCTAATTCGTCAGCCAGGATGTTTCCGAACAAACGGAAAGAGAGCGACAGAGGCTTGGTGAATTCCTCGATGATCTTGAACGGGAGCATGATCGGAGTCGGCTCCACATACAGCTCGAAGAAACGCAGTCCCTTGCGGCTCAAACCGGCGTAGAAATACACCAGAGACACCAACAGAGCCATCGCCACCGTGGTGTTGATATCTGCGGTTGGTGCACCGAGTTCTCCTTCAGGCAGCTCGATGATCTTCCAGGGGATCAAGGCACCGCCCCAGTTGCTCACGAAGATGAACAGGAACAACGTCCCGATGAACGGAAGCCAATCCCGATAGTGCTTTTCACCGATCTGGTCCCGTGCCAGGTCGCGAATGAAGCCCCAGAGAAATTCCAGAAGGTTCTGCAGACCGATCGGATCGCGCTGCATGCCCCGGGTGCCAACAAGCACCAGAGCGAGCAAAACGCCAATCAAGATCCAGGAGCTCAAAAACACCTGGCCGTGGAGATAAAGGTCACCGATCTGCCAGTACAGATGGTGACCAACCTCCAGTTCGGCGAACGGCAATTGGAAGGGCAGCAAAGCCATGGGTGCGGAGAGAAATGCTCTGCTTCAGCTGTCGAAGACGTGCTGAAGAATCAAAGCGGGCTTGTAGAGGAGAAATCCCAGGAAGGCAGGCAGTAGATCGAGCTGGGGCAACTTGGCAGCACCGACCACAAGCAGGGTCGGCACGACAAGCTGAAAGCGTCCCAGTCCGCGAGACTGTTCACTGAGGTTGGCCACGCTGCGGGCGAGCAGGCGCACGTACAGAAGTCCGGCGCAGGCACCCACGAACACACTGCCGGCCACCGAGAGGTTGAAGGTCACTGCCACGATCGGAACCGAGATCAGTGCCACCAAACCGGTGGCCAGCAGCAGACGACGCTGAAGACGGTAGAAATCTTCCAAGCAACGCCTGAATTGGCGCGCGGAATCTATCACGTGTCTTCTGTAGTTACCTCTGCAACAGGAGGAGATGCCGGTCGACAAGATCACGCACCAAAGCGGGTTCAGCCAGCGAACCGAGCGGGACGCCTGGCTGCGTCTCTACGGCGCGCAGCAAGGCAGCCGAGGCAGCATCGAGCTGAATCGGTTGCATGTTGCGATCAAGAACCGGATCGGGTTCTCCCCAGAGACAGGGCTGTCGAATCGCCGACGCCTGCCTCAGCTCCGCATCCGTCCACGGGGACGTTGAAACCGGTTGGGCAGAGAGAAAAAACTCGAAATGACTGATATCGGGATCGAGCTGTTCCACCAACGCCCACTGCTGTTGAGGTTCCAGCGCTCTGGCGCGCTCGAGCAGTTCCCCCTCAAGCAGGCGGGCGGGATCCCAGACCTCTGGATTGGAAAAGCCAGCGAAATGGAGCCCGGCAGTCGCGATGAACCGGAACAGGCTCTCCAGGCTGTAGCTGATTTCCTGAGGATGCAGATACATATCTGCAAAGTTCGCATCGGCAGCGCAGTCGATAGCCCAGCGTTCGCGGTGATGACGGGCCAACCGGTTTGTTTCAGGCAAGGTCTGGAACAGATCCCGACCAAGCCGCAGTCCCTCGCTGCCTGTTCCCACGCCAAGCAGATTCAGGGCCTTCTGGGTGCGATGGATTTCCCAGCGCCCGGAGTCCGCATAAAGGAAGAGATGCAGCAGCCCATCCACAGCCAACAGACCCGCAAGGGCCCCTAGTCCTGCCTCCGGTTGATCGAGATGATGCAACACCCCAACGGAATTGATGTAGTCGAATGGCCCCTCACCCTCCAGATCCAGCAGGCTGCGCCGCTCCTGACGCAGCTTTGGAACCAGCTCCTGGGCACCGGACAGCCGCAGACGCTCTCGGGCCACGGCCAACGCCCCATCACTGATATCCACTGCAAGAACCTCAGCTCCTGGATTGAGGTGACAGAGATAGTCAGTGCTCACCCCGGTGCCGCAGCCGGCATCGAGGATGCGAGGAGCTGGGCCAACTGCAGGGATCGCACCATGAACGGCTGCCAGAACGCTGCGATGGCACCAACGCCAGTTGTATCCAGGCGGTGGGCCCTCTTGAACAGGGTCTCCCGGATAAGGGAAGCGGTCATAAAAAGCGCTCACCGTGGGAGTCGCGGCATCGGTTGGCAAAGGATCGACCATGCAGGCAAACCAGGGATCACGCGAGCTTTTCATGGCAACAGGTCGCTGAATCGCACGCGCTGCAAGGCCTGCAAACATTTGTTCATGCCACGCGGGAGCACCTGCCTGCCAGCCGTAACGTGTCTCGATCCGACAAGCCTCCGTCGATGACAGTGACCGCCAGCAGTGGCAGCCCGAGGGTGTCCCCCCAACTGTTTGACACACTGCCGCTGTCGAGCGTTCGTCAGGCGGAACAACAGGACCGATTCCCCGACGGAGGAGAACTCGACACCCTGATCACCTTTTTCCGTAGTGGTCAGGACCGGCTGGAAGCCGCTCGCATCATCGCGGCCAACGCAGAGTCGATCGTGGCTCGAGCTGCCAATCGCATCTTTGTCGGTGGCACCCCGCTGTCATTCCTGGAAGCTCCTCTCAGCACGGGTGAAACAAGCCGCAGCAGCGCCGAGGAAGGCACTCCGTTGGCGGCAGATCAGGTGGCCTTCGAGCAATCCGTTCGAACCTTCACGGGCAGCAGCGGAGACACCAAACGGGGCAATTTCCTGACGCGCTTGCTGGAAGGTGCAGGTGGCGACGCGGACGTCAGGGTGGTTCTGCCAACAGGGTTCAACGCCATCAGTGTGGCGAAGTACGGGCCTGCATTTATGCGCAAGTCCGTGCGGGACATGGGCTGGTTCCTGCGTTACGTGGGCTACGCCGTTGTCGCAGGCGATCCCAGCATCCTCTCGGTGAACACCCGCGGGCTTCGCGACATCCTTCTGGCCAACTGCTCCCTGGCCGCCACCAATGTGGCGCTGCAGGAAATGCGCGCCGCTTCAGCCCAGTTGCTGAGAGACCGGCCCGAATCGAGACAGCTGGCCATCGACTGCTTCAACGTGCTGCTGCAGGAACTGGCGGTCCCCACCCCCAGCACCAAACAACGGCAGGGCAGTGGTGTGCAACAGGGACTGCAACTACCAGCCATCTACGCGCTTGCCTCCGAAGGATCCCAGCGCTTTGAAATGCGCCCGGGTCTCTCCGGAGCTGAAAAGGCCGAGGTGATCCGGGCTGCCTACCGCCAGGTATTCGAACGCGATATCGCCAAGGGCTACTCCCAGTGTCCCTGCCGCTCAGAAGCCAGCCAGGTCAGCCAGGGGCAGATTTCAACCCGGGAGTTCATCCGTGCACTCGGCCGCAGCAAGGAATACCGCCAGCAATTCCACGACCGTTTCGTGAACAGCCGTGTCGTGGAATTGGCTTATCGCCATTTCCTCGGACGAGGCATCAGTTCTCTCGAGGAATTTCGCAAGTCGTTCTCGATCCTCAGCGACCAGGGACTGAACGGACTGGTGGACGTTCTTGTGAATTCGAAGGAATACGCCCGCTGCTTCGGGGAGGAAACGGTTCCATACATTCGTGATCTTGGAGAAGAAGCCCAGGAGAGTGCTGGTTGGGGATCCAATCGCAAGCTGTACAACTTCAGTGCCCCCTTCGAGGGAGCCCCCCAGTACGTCACGTTGTACGCGTCCTATCGGCAGCCGTTTGCTGACCAGCACGTTTACGGCGGGGGCAACGATCCCGTCGCCAACCAATACGGCGCCATCTTCCCCAGCGGCTCAGCTTCAGTGTCAACGCGCCCAGCTCCCTACGGGTATGACAGCCGGCGGCTGCTGGTCAGCAACGGCCTCAACAGTCCAGGCCAGATCGCCAGCGCCCAGTCCCGTTCCAGCCGTCCCCGCAAGGTGGGGCCTCGCGTAATCCGCCTGCAGCAAATCTCCACAGGCGGGGCCGCTCGTCCAAACCGCGGCGGTCAACCCAGTGTTCGCAACACGGAGTCGAGCACCCAGTCGGTGATCAATGCCGTGTACGTGCAGGTACTGGGAAACGCCGGCTACGCCGGCGAGCGGCTCGGTTCTGAAGAGGCACGACTCGAAAACGGCGATATCTGCCTCAAAGATTTTGTCCGCAGTGTTGCCCGCTCCGATGCCTTCCGACGCCGTTACTGGAGTGGCCTCTACATCGTGAAGGCCATTGAGGTGATGCACCGGCGACTGCTGGGTCGACCGACCTTCGGCCGTTGGGAGATCGATGCACTGTTCGACACTGCAGCGCGCAAGGGCTTCTATGGCGTTGTCGACGCCTTGATCGACAGCAAGGACTATCAGGATTGCTTCGGTGAGGACACCGTTCCCTTCGAGCGCTTCATCACGCCAGGCGACCTCAATGTGCGCCGCGCTCCGACCCTGAAACGGGAGGTCGCCGAGTTCGGTTACGACAGCTCCAGCCTGGTGCTGACCAACCGCCCTGAACCGTTGGCACCGATGGCTTATCGCGGCAGTGGCGAGATCACACCGAGAAACTTCCCCGGTCGCGGTGGCGGTTCGAGGGCCGATTGGAACGGCATCGCGAAGGACTTCAGCAGCGACGACCTTCAGAAGAGCCTGCGTCAGATCCGGCTTGGGGAGCCGATCAAGCGGAACCGCACGAGCACGGCAGCTCCGCTCACACCGATGACGAGAGCGCTTGAAACCAAGGGCGCCGAGGGCTACAAACTTCGCCCATCACTTCCGCAACAACTGGTTCTGAAGCGTCCCTGCGACGAGAGTGAGCTGCGCACAATCATTGATGCCACCTACAAACAATTGCTGAACCGCGTTCCACTCGAGAACGAACGGCTTCTGGAGGCTGAATCCCGTCTTCGCAACGAGGATTCCAATCTGAGCGATTTCATTACGGAGGTGGCGATGGCCGATGGCTTCCAGTCGCGTTTGTACGCGATGGCCCCCTTGCGTGCCGCCTCCGCTGCCAGTCTGGCGCTGCTCGGGCGGGTGGCTTCTCCCGCCGAAGTGAGCCGTTTCCTCCGCTTGCGGGCCGAATCCGGCCAGCCGGTTGCCGTTCGTGAGGTGCTCGATCGCATCGTTGAAGCGAATCAGGTTCCGCGCATGGACGGCATGAACACCAGGGGCGATGTCACCCAGGCGACCCAGCAGCGCACCGCAGCTCTTTATCGCGGCAATGCAGGTATGAATCCAGCCATGAATTCAGCCATCTGATTGATTAGAAGCCAACCAATCGGCTCCCAATTTTTGATATCGATCTCCTGAAGTTCACAGCGTTCAGGAGAACAATGCATTGCCCTTGCTTTCTTGCGACTCCTTAGGGAGTGCCCGCAGGATTCACTGTGGGAGAACGGATCTCATCATTACCAACAGGCAGTGAAGAACTGTTACCTCTGCCCGGGAGCATTGAGATGTTTGGCGCAGAATGCTGCGGTTGCCGGGTTCCTCGGCAGTGTCGGATCGTCATTCAGGGGACCATCAACGTTCAGTGTTGAACGTTGTAAACAACCTTCTGAATGATTGGCTCGACATAGGCTCTCAGCCCTTAGTCTGAGACTCGATCCTGAAAGGGATCACCCACATTCACCGGATACCGGTCTCCTACGGGCGGCCGCTTGTTTCGAGGCAGAACTGCATGAGCATCGTCTCCAACTCGATCATCAACGCGGACGCCGAAGCCCGCTACCTCAGCCCTGGCGAACTCGACCAGATCAAGGCCTTCGTGACCGGCGGTCAACGCCGTCTCCGCGTCGCCCAAGTTCTGTGCGAAAGCCGCGAGCGCATCGTTAAGCAGGCTGGTGGTCAGCTGTTCCAGAAGCGTCCCGACGTCATTTCCCCCGGCGGCAATGCCTACGGAGAGGAAATGACCGCAACATGTCTGCGCGACATGGACTACTACCTCCGCCTTGTGACCTACGGCATCGTCTCCGGCGATGTCACGCCCATCGAAGAGATCGGCGTCATCGGAGCAAAAGAGCTCTACCGCTCCCTGGGCACACCCCTGGAAGCCATGGCTGAAGCCGTGCGTGAGATGAAGACGGTCGCCATGGGCCTCCTCACCGGCGCCGACGCCGAGGAAGCTGGTACTTACTTCGACTACGTGGTGGGCGCACTCGCCTGAACACACCGCTGATTCCCTTCACGCATCCAAGGATCCATGCAAGACGCCATCACCAACGTCATCAACAAGTCCGACGTTCAGGGCCTGTACCTGGATACGGCCTCGATGAGCAATCTCGAGTCCTACTTCGCCAGCGGTGAACTTCGGGTTCGTGCCGCCGCCACCATCAGCGCCAACGCTTCGGCCATCATCCGGGACGCTGTCGCCAAAGCGCTTCTGTATTCGGACATCACCCGTCCGGGCGGCAACATGTACACGACCCGTCGCTACGCCGCCTGCATCCGCGATCTGGACTACTACCTGCGTTATTCCACCTACGCGATGCTGGCCGGCGACACCTCGATCCTCGATGAGCGTGTTTTGAACGGCCTCAAGGAGACCTACAACTCCCTGGGCGTGCCGATCGGTGCCACCGTCCAGGCCATTCAGGCCATGAAGGAAGTCACCGCAGGTTTGGTTGGTCCTGATGCCGGCAAAGAGATGGGTGTGTACTTCGACTACATCTGCTCCGGCCTGGGCAACTGAGGCCCATGAGGTTGTTCAAAGTCACCGCCTGCATTCCCAGTCCTGAAAAGGTTCGGTCGCAGCGCGAGCTTCAAAACACCTTCTTCACCAAGTGGGTGCCATACGAGAGCTGGTTTGCAGAGCAACAGCGAATCCAGAAGCAGGGAGGTCGCATCATCAAGGTTGAACTCTGCACAGGTGGGCAACAAGTCAACGTTGGCAACTGATCCAAAACTCCAAGACATGCTTCTCCCGGACTGACCTCCGGGATTTTTTTTTGCGCTGTCCCCAGCAATTCCTGAGAGCTTCAGCCCAGGGTCGACGCCACCAGAGCCTCTAGGTCAGGTAACGCCATCGATGGCACCTGATCGGACAGCCACAACACGTACTCATGGTTGCAGCCGGGCCTGTGATGGGCGAAGCCACCACCCCCTGCGCAATCCATCCGAGCTCTGAAGCGGCACCTATCACCTGTTGAATTGCATCGAGATGGGCTGATGGATCTCGGACCACTCCGCCTTTACCGACCCGCTGACGCCCGACCTCGAATTGCGGTTTCACCAACACCAGCACATCCGCAGCGGTGCCGATGGTCAAGCGATGCAAGGCGGGAAGAATCAGGCGAAGCGAAATGAACGACACATCCGTAACCGCAAGGCTGGGCTTGGGGTCTTCAGCGCCGTACAAATCCTCTGGCTCGAGGTAACGGAGGTTGGTGCGCTCCCGCAGAACCACCCGATCATCCGTGCGCAGGGTCCATGCCGTTTGGCCATAACCCACATCAACGCCATACACCTTGGTGGCACCGTGCTGAAGCAGGCAATCGGTGAAGCCACCGGTTGATATTCCGCCATCAAGGCAGGTTTTGCCCTTCACATCAATCGGGAAAGCTTCGAGGCCGGCCTGCAGTTTTTCACCGCCCCGGGAAACGAAACGCGGCGGTTTTTCCACCACCAGCACTCGTTCATTGGCCACCTCCAATCCCGGTTTATCAAGCAGTTGCCCAGCCTCATCACGAACCTTGCCAGCGCGAATCAATTGCTGGGCTTGTTGCCGTGATGCGGCCAGTCCCAAGGTCAGCAGCTGCAGATCAAGTCGCTGTTTTGAAGCCATTCCGTCATAAAAGCAGACGTGATCCCAAAGAAAACCGTGGATCCGTCCGGCGATTCGCCTTCTGCCAAGAAGATCATTCCAACCGCAAGTCTCAGCGTGTCAAACCACCTTCCGAAATCCGCCAAGGTGGTTCCCCTGCTCAGGCCCGGAGCCTTTGTGACGCTGGAGAATCAACCAACGGATCTTCCTCCATTTCAGCTGATTCAGTGCCGTGGTGGGCGTTGCTGGGTTCGTCAGCAAGCCTGGGGGCAGTTTGTGCACTGGGAAGTGGAACATGAGCGGCTGCGCGCCGCCTGATCCAAGGCCAGAGCTGACGAATCGGCGCTTCTTTCTCTTCGATCAATCCCTTGGCAAAGCGACTCTGACGCGGCTCAATAGGTACAGAAAGACATTCATTACGCTCCATTGACCAGCGTCTCTGTCTCCCAACGACGTCTAGCGCGGGAACGCATCAGAGAACGTCCGAATCTGGTGCAGCGTTTACTGCCGCTTCCCTGGTCGTTATGGCCGGCTGAAGCGCGCTTGCTCATCGGCTTAACCGCCCTGTGGAGCCTGGCCGGACTGATTGTGCTGGGATCAGCCAGCTGGTGGGTGGCCCTGCGCGAAATCGGAGATGGCGCTTTCTATGTAAAACGGCAGGCAATCTGGCTGATCGCAAGCTGGAGCTTGCTGGGGCTGACGCTGAGCACAAGCCTGCGCCGCTGGCTGAAATGGTCCGGACCAGCCCTTTGGATCGGCTGCTTGATGATTGCGGCCACCTTGGTGATGGGCACCACGGTCAACGGTGCCAGCCGTTGGCTGGTGGTGGGCCCCCTTCAGGTTCAGCCCTCCGAACTGGTGAAGCCCTTCGTGGTACTGCAGGCCGCCAATCTGTTTGCCCCCTGGAACCGCGTCGGCCTTGACCAAAAGCTGTTGTGGCTTGGCAGCTTTGGTGGACTCTTGATGCTGATCCTCAAGCAGCCCAATCTCTCGACAGCAGCGCTGATGGGCTTGACGCTCTGGATGGTGGCTCTTGCAGCGGGGCTGCGGTTGAGAAGCCTCCTGGGCACGGCAGTGGTTGGAGCAGGGATGGGGATCACCAGCATCCTTCTCAATGAGTACCAGCGGCTGCGCGTGGTGTCGTTCCTGGACCCCTGGCAGGATCCGATGGGTGATGGCTATCAGCTCGTTCAAAGCCTGCTGGCGATCGGATCAGGGGGCCTGGCCGGTCAGGGGTACGGGCTCTCAACCCAGAAATTGCAATACCTGCCGATACAGAACACTGATTTCATTTACGCGGTGTTCGCTGAGGAGTTCGGCTTTGTCGGCTCAATGATGCTGCTGCTGTTTCTGATGCTGATGGCTTGGGCTGGCCTCAGGGTTGCCTTGCGATGCCGCAGCAACCAGTCACGCCTTGTGGCGATCGGCTGCTGCACGATCCTGGTTGGCCAGTCAATCCTCAACATCGCCGTCGCCTCCGGCGCCATGCCCACTACTGGGCTGCCCTTGCCCCTGATCAGCTATGGAGGCAACTCCCTGATGTCCAGCCTCGTGATCCTGGGTTTGTTGATCCGCTGTTCCCTGGAATCCACCGGTCTGATCGGCGGACGCACCTCCATGCGGGAGAGGGTCTCCCGCAAGTCTCGATAGGCTGAACCACGAATTCAAAGCCTGGCTCTGGATCTGCTTCTGCTCTCGGATCTGGCGCAACGCAGCGAGGAGTTGCTGACCCAGGCCCTCGCCAACCCGGGCCCGCTCACTCTTGGCCTGGTTTTTGCGGGCGGGGCCCTGACCAGCCTCGGGCCTTGCTCCCTCTCGCTTCTTCCTGTCACCCTCGCCTACCTCGCGGGTTTTGAGGATGGACGATCCCCCTGGCAGCGCAGCCTCACGTTCTGCAGTGGCATCGTCGGGGCGCTGGTTCTGCTGGGAAGCCTGAGTGGACTGTTGGGTCGTATCTACGGACAGGTTCCAGCGCTGGTGCCAACTCTGGTGGCCATCCTGGCCGTTGTGATGGGCCTCAACCTGCTGGGACTGCTGCGCATTCCTCTGCCGTCGGGCCCCGATCCAGAGCTCTGGCGCAAACGCGTCCCTGCAGCGCTTGCCCCTGTGGCGGCAGGTCTTGCCTTCGGGCTGGCGGCTTCGCCATGCACCACACCGGTGTTGGCCGTTCTACTGGGCTGGATCGCCCAGAGCGGACGGCCGCTGGTGGGCATGCTGCTGCTCACCAGCTTCGGCATCGGCCAGGTGCTGCCGCTGCTGCTAGCAGGCACGTTCGCAGCGTCGGTTCCACGGCTGCTGTCCTTGCGTTCGATCGGGCGTTGGGTCCCTCCGATCAGCGGAGTCGTGCTGCTGGCCAGCGGCATGCTCACGCTGCTGGCGCGCTGGAGTTAAGCCAAGCCATGGGTCTCCTGATGCGTCGACTGGCAGCCCTGCTTTCTGATCTGCGGCTCGCCATTGTGTTGCTGCTGTTGATCGCCGTTGCCAGCGCCGTCGGTACGGCGATTCCCCAGGGCGATCCTCCCGCCAGCTACATCGACGCCTACGCGGAGACTCCCTGGCTGGGACTGCTGAATGGCGATGAGGTGCTGCAATTGCAGCTGGATCACGTCTATTCCAGCGGCTGGTTTCTGGCCCTGCTCGCATGGTTGGGGCTTGCCCTGATTCTTTGCAGCTGGCGCCGCCAGTGGCCTGCACTCCAGGCCGCACGGCAGTGGATCGATTACAAGACACCACGACAGCTCAGCAAACTCTCCATCGCTGAAACCCTGCCCTGCGACAACGCCGATGACAGCCTTCAACGCTTATACGGCCTGTTGCGATCAAAGGGCTGGCAATTGAATTGCCGCGAAGGCAGGTTGGCGGCCCGCAAGGGGATTGCCGGGCGCGTCGGCCCCCTCCTGGTGCACACCGGGCTGGTGTTGCTGATGCTGGGGGCTGTCTGGGGCGCCCTGGCGGGGAATCGCCTGGAGCGGTTCCTGGCCCCGGGCCGCAGTTTAGACCTGCTCAACCGCCTGGGCGACAACCAACTCACGATCACGCTCAAGGATTTCCAGATCGAGAGGGATGCCGCTGGCAGGCCTGAACAGTTCCGCTCCTCGCTGGAATTAAAGGGCAACCAGCAAGCAATGGATTCGGAGATCAGCGTCAACCACCCCCTCCGCCATCGAGGCATCACGATTTACCAGGCGGACTGGTCGCTCGCGACGATCACCCTGCAGATCGGCAGGAGCCCAGAGCTGGAGCTGCCCCTACGCACCTTCCCGGAGCTGGGGGAGCAGGTCTGGGGATTGGTTCTGCCGACTCGCCCGGATGGAACGGAACCCGTGTTGCTGAGCCTGAAAACAGAGCAAGGCCCTGTGCAGGTTTTCGACGGCAATGGTGAGCGCCTGGCCCTGCTTCGCCCCGGCGGAGAACCGTCCGAAGTGAAAGGGTTGCCGCTCAGGGTGGCCTCGGTTCTTCCGGCAAGCGGCCTGTTGCTCAAACGTGATCCGGGCGTTCCGCTCGTTTACCTGGGCTTTGCCATAACGCTCCTGGGAGGAGGGCTCAGCCTGATTGCCACCCGCCAGGTTTGGGCGATCGCGGAGGGAAAGCAGCTGCACGTGGGGGGGCTTTGCAACCGCAACCTGGCCGCATTCGCGGTCGAGCTGCCCCAGTTGCTGCAGGCTGCTCAATGATTGATTGACGTCAAGAACCTCTCAAAGACCTAAGCAGCAAAACAGATCCGGATAGGACAACTCATTGCTACTTCCTGGATCATTCGCTGAAGGGGCGGTCGTCATAGGTGCAAAGCAAGCGTCTTGTTCTTGATCTCCTTCAGCGCTGCTACACATCACTCTTCAATCATTGAGGCCCCGTTCGCAAGCCATAGCTCGACTGACAAGTCAAGTTGTCTGTCCTGATATCCGCCAGGATCCAAGGTCTGGCGGTCAGCAGGGCTGACGATTGCCGTGACTAACCCGCACCACAGTGTGCACATTGCCTCGTGGGTTGAAATCTGCCTCTAGCTGCATCCAAACCGGATCAGTCGCTGCCACGAGGTCATCGAGGATGCGGTTGGTCACTTCTTCATGGGAAATCGCACGATCGCGATAGTTATTCACGTAAAGCTTGATCGCCTTGAGCTCCACCACCCGAGGACCGGGCTGATAAATCAGTCGCAGCACCGCAAAATCGGGATACCCGGAGAAGGGACACTTGCAAGTGAACTCCGGAAGTTCGATCGACACCTCATAAGGCCGGCCTGGCCGTGGATTCTCAAAGCAGATCAGCTCGGCTTCATCAATCGCACGCTCGCCGTAATGGGGGGTCTGAGTCTGCTGAGCCCCACTGGAATCGGTCAAAAGTTGAATCGAGATCAGGGACCGCTCAAAACTAGAAGGTGAAGACGCTCATTCGGTTACAGGTACTACCCGGCGAGCCAATTTCCAAGGCATGCTGGACCAATGCGGGGGTCTCTACCCATGAAAAAAGTCGAAGCCATCATCCGTCCCTTCAAGCTGGAAGACGTCAAAGTTGCCCTTGTTGAATCTGGGATCATCGGCATGACGGTGACCGAAGTGAGGGGCTTTGGCCGTCAGAAAGGCCAGGTGGAGCGTTACCGCGGCTCAGAATTCACGGTTGAATTTCTGCAGAAGCTCAAAATTGAAGTCGTTGTTGAAAGCGATAACGTCGAAGAGGTTGTGAAAGCTATTGCTGATGCAGCACGAACTGGCGAGATCGGTGACGGCAAAATCTTCATCAGTCCCATTGATTCAGTCGTCAGGATCCGCACAGGCGATCGAGACAGCACGGCACTTTAAGCGCTGCAATCGGAAACAAATTAAAGAATTCAATAACAAAACAGTACGGATTCAAACCGATAGCATATAACTTGCACCTGTGGAAGGAAGGATTTAGCAGCAACTTTATGCGGCCAGAAAATTAATAAATCTCATCTACTTAGTGTATCAACGCGAGGATTACCTTTTCGAAAAAGGCACTGATTTTACGGCAAAGTCTTATCAGAAGCAGGCCAGATCAACAAATCAGCATTATCAGCCCATCCAACCTCTCAAGCTTTTCACTTTTGAGCAAATTCTAACATCCAGCGACTAAGCCAATAGGCTGAAGTTGCCTTGGCAAAGAAACGCACAAAAGAAGACACCCTTTAAGTGCTTATGACTAATAATAATTCCATAACGACTGTACAAGTTCAGTTCGAGTCACGACCAACCCATCCATCCAGATCGGGGCAATGATGGCATTGCAGGCCCACAACAACAGCATTAAAAAATCACGGGCGCAGATCAATCGTCAGTCGGCGACAAGAGTCCAAAGGACCAACTTGATTCTTCAACTGATTCAGTCAGCCATCAAGAAAAACGCATGGACGATGCATCACAGAGTGATGATCCGGGTGGATGCGCATCCATTGCTTTGCTGCGATCTGAAACAAAACGGTCGGCGCCATAGATTCAAGACGTTGAGCTACCGCGCAGGCCGTTGATCGAGCGCTACACCCTGCCCGAGATGGGTGCCGTCTGGAATGAGCAGGCCAAATTCCAGAGCTGGCTGGATGTGGAGGTCGCCGCTACCGAAGCCAATTGCCGCCTCGGCCGCGTGCCGCAGGAAGCCCTGGACACGATCAAAGCCAAGGCCAGCTTCGAGATTGAGCGCATCCTCGAAATCGAAGCCGAAGTTCGGCACGACGTGATCGCCTTCCTCACCAACGTCAACGAACACGTCGGTGATGCAGGGCGTTACATCCATGTCGGCATGACCAGCTCCGACGTGCTGGATACCGGACTGGCACTGCAGATGAAAAAGTCCGTTGCGCTGCTGCGCAAAGAACTGGATGCCTTGGCGGAGGCATTGCGCACGTTGGCTCGATCCCATAAAGGCACCGAAATGATCGGCCGGTCCCATGCCATTCACGGTGAGCCGATCACCTTCGGGTTCAAAGTGGCCGGTTGGTTGGCGGAAACAGAGCGCAATCGCCAACGCCTCCAACGACTGGAACAGGATGTAGCCGTTGGCCAGATCAGTGGTGCCATGGGGACCTATGCCAACACGGACCCTCAGGTCGAAGCCATCAGCTGCAACATCCTTGGTCTCGTACCGGACACAGCCAGCACCCAGGTGATCTCCCGTGATCGACACGCCGATTACGTGCAAACGCTGGCTCTTGTTGGCGCCTCTCTGGAACGCTTCTCCACAGAAATCCGCAACCTGCAACGCACCGATGTGCTGGAGGTGGAGGAGAACTTCGCCAAAGGCCAGAAAGGCAGTTCAGCAATGCCGCACAAACGCAATCCGATTCGCAGCGAACGCATCAGTGGTCTGGCACGGGTGCTTCGGAGTTACGTCATCGCCGCGCTGGAAAACGTCGCGCTCTGGCACGAACGGGATATCAGCCACAGCTCCACCGAGCGCATGATGCTGCCCGACTGCTCCGTCACCCTCCACTTCATGCTGCGGGAGATGACCGCCGTGGTGAAAGGTCTCGGGGTCTACCCAGAAAACATGCGCCGCAACATGAACGTCTATGGCGGCGTTGTCTTCAGCCAACGGGTTTTGCTGGCTCTTGTGAGCAGCGGCATGAGTCGGGAAGAGGCCTACAAAGTGGTGCAACGCAATGCTCACACCGCCTGGAACACAGACGGTGGCAACTTCAGAGCCAATCTGGAAGCAGACGCAGAGGTAAGTAGCAACCTCTCAACCGAGCAGCTCGCCGACTGTTTCTCGACAGACGTGCACCAAGCCAATCTCAATGTGATTTGGGATCGCTTGGCAATTTAAGTTCAAAAACCTATTCAAAGACCAAGTAATCCACCAACGGGGAGACCAAGCAGCCTAAAGATGGATGTCACCCGGATGATCGGATCGAACGGCTCGAGGGCATCGGCCATGGTGTCGGTCACCTTGGCAAGTTGATTGCGGTTCACGACCAACACATCCCCCTGCCGCAGAGGGGGGTTGGTGGGGCTGCTGAGGGTGGCTTTTGGATTGAAACCGAGCCGTTTTACCGTTGGTTTCCCTTCACCATCAACGCGGATCAGTTCAACGGTGTTATCGCTGCCACGACGCGTGATACCACCTGTGGCCAGGATCGCTCTTGAAACAGGAGAGTTGGATGGCACCTGAACGACACCGGGATTCGTGACTTCACCAATCACATTCACCTTGATGGTGTCTGGCGCGAAATTGGATGCCGCAGCCGTGATCATGTCGGAGTTGTTGAGCGTTTCGGATTTGTAAACCCGAATGCTGTCTCCGTCGTAAATCAAGGGAGTCGGAGCATGCCCGCCATCCCTGAGTACAGAGAGGTAGTCAAAGCTGTATCGGGTTGGTTCACCACCGGGCGTCTGAGACGGACGGATCAGTTCCAGCCGTGAAAGATCTCCCGTAGCTCCAATACCACCAGCTATTTGCACCACATCAACAAGGGTGGGCCAACCCCCATCTCCCTTAGCTGGAAGCGAAAACACCCCTGGAGTTTCAACATCTCCCGTGACGGTCACCTTGATCGGCCGTGGGGAAACCAGATCAAGATGAACCAGGGGCCTGCGCAGAATCTTTGCGTAGCTGTCGGTGATTGACTGCTTCGCTTCCTCAAGCGTCAGCCCCCACACATCAATCGTGCCGATACGCGGCAGGTTGATGGTCCCATCGCTGAGGACTTCCACCTTGGCTTCGTAGCCCTCCATCTTGAACACCGTCATCGAAAGCTGATCACCAGGACCCAGCCGGTAGCGGTAGGGCCGTGCTGCCGGAAGCGTGCCTGTGGCGTTGTTCATGGCCACCGCAGTCCGTCCAAGCGGGGCTGCCTCCGCAACTGCTGCGCAGGGAAGCCACACCAGGCTGCCGGCCAGAATTGCGGAGAACCACTGCTTCTGAGAGGACCGTGAACGGCGGAGAAAGGACATACGGCGTCTGCTTTGGTGGTCTGGAGCTGACGGAAGAGGGCTCTAATCTTCCCTCAGATTGAGACGGAATGGGACTTCAATGACACTGTCTGGTTCGTCCATTCCGTCGGAGCAGACCCTGTCGATCGAGTTGATCGAATCCTTCCGTCGTAGTGGGCGACTTTTTGATGTGGAGGGGCTGGATCTGTACCTGATCCGCGGGGATCAGTTCCCCGCCGTCGCCGAGCCAGTGGGGCGACTGCGGGAATCCACCTATCGCGAACAGCTGTCCGGATCAGGAGAGTCACTGGATCTCGATGGTCGCGACCAGGCCTATGACCATCTCCTGCTGGTGGAGTCCAGCAGTGGAGTTCTTGCCGGCTCAGCCCGACTGCAGTTCCTTCCGGCAGGCAGCCGGGGAGATGACCTCCCGGATGGCAATAGCTCCTATCTGGAGCACGTCTATCCGGGGATCAAAGGGACCCTCACAGATCTGGGCAACCATCTGGAGATCGGCAGGGTGGCACTCGCAAGTCGCTTCCAGCGACAGCCCCATTCACTGATGGCCCTGTTCAGAGGTGGATTGCTGATCGCTGTCCGCTCCGGTTTCAGCACCCTGCATGGGCTGGTCTCGTACAACCATTTCGCCTACGACGACGCGGTGAATCAGGTCTTTCTCAGCAACCTGATGCAGCCGCCCTACCGGCAAAGCGAGCCGGTATTACCGGCACCACGCCATCCAGTCGAGACGATCCAGGCCAGCGAGAGCCTCAGCAGCATTCCAAATGTTCAGGCACTTGAAGTCGGAATCCGCAACGAACTCTGCGATGAATTCCGGTTGCCCGTGCTCCTGCGTCAGTACTTCAATCTGATGGAAGCCCGCGTCTGCGGTCTTTCCCTCGCGAAGGACTTCAACCAGATCACGGAAATCTTGATGTCCGCAGATCTCAGCAGGCTGCCGGACGAACGCCTGCGGTTCTTCATCGACGTGGACCACAACCCCATCTACCAGCAATTCAGCTGGTACCGGGGCGGAAGCTCAAACGAGCAGCGCTGATACTTTGAACTATCAAATCTGAGGAGTTGCGGGTTGGGAGAGTCACTCCCTGACAAGCATGAGTTGCAAGATCGCTTAATCGAGATCCTGCATCGCATCTCTGGAGCCGATCCGGCAACGATTCAGCCGGAGTCCCGCCTGATGGAGGACATCGGCATCGATTCTCTGGGGTTCTACGAAATCCTGATTGAAGCTGATACCAGTTTCGGAATCCGCATCAGGGAAGAAGACCTCTTGAAGTTCCGAACCGTCGCTGATATCCAACGCCATCTGGAGTCCCTGGACATCCAGCCAACCCATGCCGAAACCACCTGAACGCATCGCGGTTGTCGGTTGGGGGTCCCTGTCACCACTCGGCACCAACCCGGACGCCACATGGACGGCAGTCGTTGAAGGCAAGTCCGGTATTCAGTCATTAAGTCAGGACTGGGCTGCTGACCTTCCAAGCAGGGTTGCAGGATGCGTTGACGAACAAGGCTTGTCAGAGCTGGAACCATTGCTGCGCCGGCGTTCCGACCGCTGTGCCCAGCTGGCGGTGATGGCCGCGCGTCAGGCCTGGTCCATGGCAGCAGAGCTCCATGCCGGGATTGACAGGCAACGGGTGGCTGTCGTGGTGGGCACCGGCATTGGCGGACTTGGCACCATGCACGAGCAACATCAACAGCTCACCACAGGGGGACCGTCGCGGGTCAATCCCCTAACCGTGCCCATGTTGATTCCGGATGGGCCGGCTGGTCAGGTCGCCATTGATCTGGGCCTGCTCGGCGGGGCCCACACGCCCGTCTCAGCCTGTGCTTCCGGAGCAGAAGCCCTGATGCTGGCCAAGATGCTGCTGCAGGACGACCGCGCCGATCTCGTTCTTGCTGGTGGATCGGAAGCACCGGTGAACCGTCTCGGCCTCGTTGGTTTTTCGGCAATGCGAGCCCTTTCGTGCCGAAACAACGAACCGGATCAGGCATCTCGCCCCTATGGACAGTCCCGAGATGGTTTCGTCCTTTCAGAGGGAGCGGGGATGCTGGCGTTGATGAGGGATCGCGACGTCGGTTCAAAACCTCGACTGGGTTGGATCCTGGCCTGCGGCAGCAGCAGCGACGCGCACCACATCGTTGCCCCGGAGCCGCAGGGGCTTCAGGCGAGTCGGGCGATTGATGACGCTCTCCGCAGAGCTGACATCAGCCCCAGTGATCTCTCCGCTGTTCAGGCCCATGCCACGGGAACCAGCCTGGGAGATCTGGCCGAAGCAAGGGCCTTACGTCGCAGCCTTGGATCAGCGGCGGATCACATTCCCGTCTGCGCACCGAAAGGCCAGCTCGGTCACCTGCTCGGCGGAGCCGGTGCCGTTGAGGCGATCATTGCCTTGCAGTCCCTGAGGTCTGGCCTGATCCCAAGAAGTGTCAATGCGGACCCTCTCGACCCTGAGGTAGACCTCGCCGTCACCACAGCTGGGAATCAGACGATCTCATCACGCGGGCACGACCCATTGCTGCTGAAGAACGCCTTTGGTTTCGGCGGCCACAACATCAGCGTCCTGTTGTCAGCTCCTGCCGGTAATACTCCTGAACCGCGCGGGTGAAACCTTCACGGTCGAGATGGTCCTTGGGAAGTTTCAGGTCGAGCGAACGACCACGCCGGCAGTGAATGGTTCCCAATGGAGCCGCCAAGCGACTCAAGAGCATCACCAAAGGTTTGTAGCGGGCTCCGAGGGCCTCATCCATGCCGTCGTACCGGAACACCCATGGAACAAGCCGACCACCGTGATGGCGTGCCAGAAGCCAGGCACTGGAGGAAACCCTCTGTTCGATGGGCGTGACCAGCGAGCCATTGGGGGCAATCATGATCTCTCCGTATTCGCGCAGCAGTGCCGAAGCCCCCATCATTCCTTCAAGACGGGATTGGGGAACACGGTGATCGAGAACAGCTGCCCCTGCATTACGAGCCGCGGCTGCATAGCCGGGCAACACCCATTTCAGATGCAGTTGAGCCGTTGTCAGGCCGGGCAACTTGAGGATGCCCTGAATCACTAGTCCGTCACAGGGACTGCGGTGATTGAAGATGTGCACGAGCGGCACGTCGGCGTCCTCACTGCGCTGGCTGTCGTCGACCACCACCTGAACCCCCAGCGCACGCAGGGCGACAGCGCAAGAAAGTGTCATCAGCTGGGCTGCCCAGTCCGGTCGCCTCACAAGCATCGCTGGAAGCTGAAGGCCATACAGAAGGAAACCAATCACCGCCCAGCCCAGCCGCGCAAGAACACGCGCGATCGTCAGGATTGGATTGCCACCTCGTCCAGCGCTGAAGCGGGGAGGCTGCGACGCGGGAGCCAGCTGACGAGCCTCCTGACCGATCGGAAAGGTGATGCGAAAGGGAAAATCACCATCGAAATTGCCGTTCACCTGGGTCGTCTTCACCAGGTGGTTGTAGAAGCGGTAAAAAAGCGGCCTCTCACTGGGTTGAGGATCTCTCCAGAACTCATCCAAGGGCTTCTGATCGGTCAGCCCAGGCAGGTTGTAGAAGGTGTTGCCCATCGTTTTAGTAGGCACCGCATGAAACAGCGCCTGAAGCCCCACGGTGCTGTTGACGGTGATGACACCGCGACATGTCCGCAGAAAGCGGCTGAGCGCACCGTCATGGAAGTAGTGCACACGACCACTGACCCCATAGCGATGAGCCAGCAGAGCGATCAGGCTTTCGTAATTGTTGTAGCCGCGGTCTCGGGGATGGTGCTTGAAGGCCAGACGGTCCGACGCATGCGCATGAGCGGCGAAGGAACGAATCACGTCCTCGATGAAGTCATGCATGCCGCGATAGGGCGATCCCATCTGGATCTGGCTGTCACTGGAGACCTGCAGGACAGCGAGGAAATAGGACGCATGCTCGAGAAGACGACGTTTGAGCGGTCTTTCCCGCCAGCGATAGAGCCAGAAGCGCCAGCTTCCCCGCAGCTGGCACCACAGAAACCATGGTGAGGGCTGCAGTTTGTGCTCTCCTTCAATGATGGGGTAGCGCGTGAACGCGTGTTGAACGAAGGTGGGCGCCTTCCACGCCTTACGCCAGCGCCAGCCTGGATCGAGCACGATGTCGCTCGGCAGGGCATCGACTGGAGGTAAGCCCCTGTACGTCTCAACCGGTTGATTGAGGTTGGAGCGGGCATTGACGCGATCCCGCTCCAACGTCACATAGTTCGGACGCAGATATCCAAGTTCAAAGACCCACGCCTCGATTCCAAGTTCCCTGGCTTCTTCAATCGCAATGCGGTGCGGAATGATGAAATCGCCATACATGAAGATGTGCCGGATCCGCTTCTCAACGAGCAACTGGCGCAGAAACGGCCGCCAGTCCTGCATTGAACCGCTGTAAGGAATCCTCACATTGGCTGGGAAGCCGAATTCATGGAGCGGAAAGCTGATCTTGCTCACAGGGATGCCGCATCCCTGCAGATAGCGGCAGAAGCGCGCAAAAAACAGGCCGATCGGCCCAATCAGCAGCAGCACAGGTCCATCGATGCGCACCTGCACCAATGCCGGTGCCCGCCCTCTAACCAAAGCGCTGTCAATCCAGACCAATGTATGCCAAGTTTGGCACGGCTTAACGGCGCCGCAGACGCCCCCAGTTGCGGAACAACACCTGAATGAGGGTCCGCCGTGCTGGTGGTGCCTGGCGCCAGAGCACGAGCTCCTCGATCGCCTGCTCAGGCTCGAGGTACCAACCACTGCGACGACTCACGTAGCGGGGATAGTCGATCAGAGCGGCATGGACGAGAGCATCAAGGCTGAGATTGCGGCCTCGGCGTGCCGATTGTTGCCGGTCGTTGGTGAGACCCCAGCCGGCATAAAAGGGAAGACCCCAGCAGTGCACCTCCAGCCCCCGCAGCAGTGCCTCAAATCCAGCCAGGGAGGTGAGCACATGCAGCGCATCCACCTGTTCGAACAGCTGCTGGATCGAACCGACCGTGAGCAGCTCATCGCAAAACTGAGCAGCGGTGGCTTCGCCGCTGCCGGGCCGGCAGAGACCCGCCACGACATCCGGGTGGGGTTTGTAAAGCAGATAGGCCTCCGGCTCAACAGCTCTTACAGCCCTGAGCAACTCAAAATTGGACCTGATGCCTGGTGCCCCGAAGCGAATTGAGGCGTCACTCTCGACCTGTCCCACCACCAGCACAACCCGCGTCGCATCGGCAGGGCGCTGCCAATCGGGCGCACTGAGGTTGTATTTCGTGATGGCCTCCTGCACCAGTCGTTCCCGCAAGCGACCGCCCCTCCGCAATTGCTCCTCCGTCCAGCTGCCATAAGCCAGGCGCTGCTCCAGGTCACTGGGCTGGGTGGCGTCGTAGTACATCCCCGATCGATCCACCACCCAGGAGATCGGATCGATCAGATCAGCGCCTAGACCAACGGAGCGCAGAAAGCCGTCCTCCACCCTGAGGAGGGAAAGCTGACGCTGCCGTGCCACCTGAAGCAAGCGGGGCGTTTCACGACGCCCCCAAACCACCAGGGCATCGGTTCGATGTCCGCTCTGTTGCCAGGGCCAGGGGAACTGCACCCGTGTGCCCGCCAGGAAACGCCTGAGGTTGCGCTGTTTCCAGGGGGTGAAGCCAAACGCCTGAGCACGGGGCGGACCTGCCGCCTGAACCCGCCGCTGCAGACCGATAGCCCGCATCAGATCTTCCACTGGACAAGGTTTCCAGCTGTGGGGATCAATGCAATGGGGATGGTCGATCAAACAGCCATGGACCAGTTGCTCCAAAGAAGCTCCTGCGTTTCGCCTGACTGGAGGAGGAAGCCGATCCCGCGTCAGCCCCCAGCCTGCGTAGAAGGGCATGCCAAAGCAGTGCACCGTCCGCCCCCAGAGCAGCGCCTCAAACCCCATCTGCGAGGTGACGACATACACAGCGCTGGCTTGCTCCAGCAATGCCGCTGGATGACCTCCATCCGCGCAAAGCTGCACGCGGGGATGGTCCAGGTCGCGTCGTCTGAAATGTCCTTTCGCTTTGCCATGGATCACATCGGGATGCACTTTCACAACAACGGAGCAATCCGGGTTTTCCTCGAGAGCCGCCGCGAGCATCAACGTGAAGGAGTTGGCTGAAGCCAGGCCGAGATCGATGGATCGATCGCCTGCTGACTGGTCCACCACCAACACGAACGGACCCGGAGGAGGCGGGGAGTCGCGGGGAGGATTCAGCTTGCTGAGGCGTTGCTCACACCAGAGCCTGCGGACCGCCGCTGCCCGCTGAGCCTGGGCCTGGTTAAGCAGGCCACCAATCCTGATCTCAAGGCGACTGGGTGCAGCGGCATCGAGATGCACACCGATGTCATCCACCAGCAGACAAAGAGGTGGCTGGTCAGGGCCCTTGCCGATGGAACGAAGGAATCCGTCCTCGAGATGCCACACCGGCAATCCCCACTGCTGCCCAAGCCGTTCCACCCGCGCAGCACGAGGCCGTCGTCCCCAGGCAAGAAGCGCATCGGGACGCTCTCGACGACAAGCCCTTTGACCAACCACCAGAGATGCTGGCGCCAGCAATGCCGGCAGAGAGCGATGGGTCAGCATCCCCGTCATCGGCACACCCAGCCGTTGGGCGTCAGGGACGGTCATCGATTGCTGCGGGAGTAGGACGGAGCCCATCGAATCCTCTCCGATCACAGCTATCGGCTCTGATGCACCAGTCTGACGACTCGGCCATGGCCCTGATTCCAGCCCGAGGAGGGTCGAAGGGAATCCCTGGCAAAAATCTCAAAGACGTCGGCGGCGTCCCCCTTGTGGCCCGCAGCATCAGGGCCGCCCAGGCCAGCGCCAAGGTGACGCGCGTGGTGGTCAGCACAGATGACGACGCCATTGCGGCGGTTTCTCTGGAATACGGAGCTGAAGTGGTGAGGCGCCCCGCTGTTCTTGCCAACGACACGGCCAGTTCGGAATCAGCCTTGCTGCATGCGTTGGATCTCTTTGCTGCCGATGGCTCCTTGCCCTCATCGATCGTGTTTCTGCAATGCACCTCTCCATTCACAACAGGACAACAGATTGATAAGGTGTTGACGGCGTTGCAGCCGAAGAACGTCAACAGCGCCTTTGCCGTGGCGCCCTGGCATGGATTCCTCTGGCGCGATGACGGACGGGGGATCAACCATGACCCGCAGCAGGCCAGACAACGCCGCCAGGACCTTGAGCCATCCTTTTTGGAAACCGGCGCGATCTACGCGATGAAAACGGCTGCATTTCTCAACTGCGGCAGTCGCTTCTGTGCCCCATGGCGCCCTGTAGTACTAGAGGACAGTGGTCCGGAGATCGACACGACTAGCGACCTGGAGCTCTGCCGAAATCTCGCTGTGATCGAACCCAGCTAGTTTTGCTTGATCTTGACCAGGCTGATGGCGCCAGCAGACAAGAAGCGGCTGGCCGGTCGACGCATCTCAGCTGTCGCCTGTTTTGACTCCTTCGCCAAAACGGCGATGACGCTCCTATCGGCATGCCGCAAAGAAGGTGCTGAAACCACACTGCATCTGCTGGAAACTCCGAATCGATCCCTGTCTCGACGGCAACGGCTGGAGATCCGGCGCATCGATCCGCGGATCACGATTCAGCAGGGGCGCTGGGATGGCTTCCGAAAGCTGGCTGATGGCATGGCCGGATCGATCGACGTCTTGTATCTGGGACTGGATGGCCAGCGAAGTCGTGATGGCTTACTGCAGCTCAAGGCCGTTTGGGGAGCGACATCGCAACGTCCCGTCCTGGTCAGTGCCTACCCGGGCATCCTGTTCCGCTTCGCTCTGGAGGGAATGCTGGACCGCTCCGGCGTCGACCTGCTCTGTCTCAACAGCCAGCAGGATCTCGACACCTACAGGCGAGGCTGCGCTGCCCTCGGTATGGACAGCAGCAATGCGGTGCTGACGGGACTACCGATTCTCTGGAGGGTGGAGAAACGCAAGAAGGAGCCCGAGATCTCATCCATCGTGTTTTTCGAGCAACCCTCGATCCCCGTGCATCCCTTGCAACGCCGTTACCTCTGCAGACAACTCAAGGAACTGGCACTGGCAAAACCTGAGACCCCGATCATTTTCAAACCCCGCACCTCAAGCCTGGAACGAACCCTGCATCGCAGCCACGGCGAAATGGCCAGCGTGATCGATCGGATGTCAGAGACCATTCCCAATCTTCAGCTCAGTTTCAAACCGTCGCTACGCCTGCTGCGCCATTGCGGTTGTGCCATCACCGTCTCCTCCACAGCTGCGCTTGAATCGATGGCAATGGGGGTGAGCACAAAAATCGTCTCGGATCTTGGTGTCACCGAAACCCTCGGCAATCACTTTTTCGCCGAATCCGGCTGCATCGCCAGTTTTGAGGAGATTGGCGAGGACCCTTTCACCCCGACACATGACAAGGGGTGGCTGAACGCCAACGGCTTGCAGCCCCAAGGTCTGGAAACCTTTTTGTCGGCCGTGTTGGATTGCCTGGCGCAAGGCGTGGGGCCACTTCAAAACAACAGCATCGGACCTGCAGCCTGGGGCAGCACGTGCTGGCAGAGCTTCGCGATCAAGCACGGAGGCCGTCGCATGTTGAGCAGCGGCGGAGCACGATCCAGCCAGCTCAAACGGCACCAGACCCGTAGCCTGATCCGTCGAATCCGTGATGCTCTGGTGGGCTTCGGCTGGTTGTCCAACCTTTTGCGTGGGCGATGACCTTTGTCCTGATCAGTGATGGCATTGACCAGCAGTTCGCCTGCGTTCAACTGGCCAACCAGCTCAGAGGGCTGGGCCAGACATGCCTCACGGTCGGTCGAACCAAACAGACGAAATCGGAGGTTTCGAATCACCTTCCAGTTTTGGGCATCGACATCGAGCTCAGTGCCAAGGAGCTGCTCGGGACTCCCTTGCTTGACAAGGCGAATGCGATTGGGCTGTTTCTCAAAGACACTCTGGAGGAACAGAGTTTTGCAAAAAGTTATCGCGCCCTCTGTCAGAGCATTGATGCCAAGCCAGCACTGCTGTTCGGTGGAGCGGTCAGTGTTGATGTTGGTGATCTTCTGATCTCAGCGCTGTCTGAACGCGAGCACCTGGATCTCGTCTTGGTCCCGGGTGAACGACACGTAAATGAGGCACAGGCGATGACTCGCCACTGGCCTGACCATCTCCACCGGCCGGCCGTCGTCAGTGCAGGGCTCTGGTTTCTGCCCGAGCGTCCACCGATCGGAAGTCTCAGTGGCGGCGAGAGTGGGACTGGCAGAACCATGCCGAAAACCCTGGTGGCACTGGTCCAGAGATCGATCCCCACCCAGGTTGGCGGCAAAACCCAGCTGCTTCGGCAACTGCTGAGCTGGGCCGAGAACTCACCGGAATGGAACGTGATCGTGACACGCGATCACGGCTCCACACGGCAGCAGCCATGGATCCGAAAATTCAATCCTGAGGACTGGACCTTTCCAGCCAACGCAGCGTTCGCAGCACCTGAACAGATGCTGCCTCTCCTGGCGAACTGCGCCGCCTGCATCACAGTGAGCTCTCCATGGGCTCTGGCACCGATCTGTTGGGGGCGCCAAAGTCTCGTGATCGGAGACTTCGGCGTCCACACCGATCAAGGCACCACCGCCTTCTTCGGCAGTGGCCTGATGCATCGGCTCTCGGCCGTGCGCCACCTCGACGACCTGATGGAGCTGCCAAAAGTCAATCAACAGTGGCTGGACGCGATCGGGTGGGCTCGACACGATGGACCTGATCGGCTGATCCGTTCTTTGGCGGAGATCGGGGAGCGGCGTCGATGAGCGACTTCAGGATCCTGCTGATCGGTGACAGCGATAGCCAGTTGCTGGCCTGCGAAGCGTTGTGCCAGTCGCCGTCGTTTCAAGGCGTTGACGTCACCATCAACGTGATCCCGAGAGAAGGAACGCCTGATGTGATCCTGTCCCGCATCGGCAGGCTTAGCAGGCTCTGGCGTCATGACATGGGAAAACTGCTCACCCATCCGGAACTCCAGGGCTTTGATGCCATTGGCGTTTACCTGACAGGCAGCAAAATCAGCGATTTCCGAATTGCCCTCGACCTGCTGCCTGAGAGCAAGAGGCCGTTGCTGTTCTGCGGATTCAATGGGGTCGTGCTCGAGAAATTTCTCGAAGGCATGAGCTGGCGGCTCGGCTACGACCTGATCAGTCTCAGCGGTCCCAGAGACCGTGAGGCGATGGAACGCATGATTCAGCACACGCCGTACGAGCAGCAACGCAGCGTGCTGGTAGGCCTGCGCCGCAACGGGCCCCTTGAGCGTGAATGGTCAGCCCAGGCAGAGCGACCCAGGCAGTTTCTGTTCGCCGAGCAGGTGGTGATGCCCTCGAGTCAGGAGGACCGTGCAGAAATGGTCAGGATCCTTGCAGATTTGGCCCGCCGCTCCCCGGACTGGCAGGTGTTGATCAAGCCGCGCATCGCTCCAGGGGAATCTACATTCCACGCGTTGGACGCTCACATCAGCGAAACCCTGAGGCAGAGCATTGGACAGCCTCCGGAAAATCTGAAAATCGATTACCGGCCGATGCCGGAGCTTTTAAGGAGCTCAAGATTGATGGCAACGGTGTCTTCAACAGCGTTCTTCGATGCCCTCGACTTCGGCTGCAGACCGTTGGTGATGGCTGATTTCGGCATCAACCCTCGCTATGGCAGCCATGTCTTCGCTGGAAGCGGCGTTTGGTACTCCCTCAAGGATGTGGTGGATCTCGATGCCCTCGACCAAGAGCATCCCGATCCGGATCAGCAATGGCTGAGCTGGATGGGATACGGAGATGGCTTCCATCCCGAAGACCTGGTTGAAGCCTTAAGCGACCTGAAGAACAAGCCAAGGCAGCGCTTAAAGAACAAATCCGGCTACCTCACCAATGCCAATCTCAGCTTCACCCAACTCAGGAGAAACGCAGAAACAGCCATCCAAGCCCGCAACTGGGAGGAAGCCGCGAGCCTGCTGATGCTGGGAACCTTGCTTCGCCCCACCCATCGGAACGTCGCCAGACGACTCGCCGCTGTTCGACAGCTCAACCCAGTTTCAAGAGCTCTACTCCTGCTTCTGACTTACAGGGATGTGGGGTAATGTCTGCAGGTTCATGGCGGAGCTGCTGCAGCACGAACTGTGAAGGGTATTCAGATCGAGAGGAACTTCACGCAGTTCGTTGTTTTCGCGGAAGACAGCATCCTGTCTGCCCTGAGCAAGATCACGGCCAATCAGTCCCGACTGATCTTCGTGGTCTCAGAAGCTGGGATCCTTCAGGGCGTTCTGACGGACGGTGATTTCAGACGCTGGATCGCCACATGCGGTGAGATTGATCTGAACCAACCCGTCACCGCTGCGATGAATCCGGACTGCAAAAGTGCAGCGGAGGGAACATCAGCAGCCGAGCTGGCAACCGTTCTGACCTCCAGGATCATTGCCCTGCCTCTGCTCGATAACCATGGGCGGATCGTGGCCGTTGCCATACAAGCCACCGATGGACTCCAGATCGGCAATCGGAAAATCGGTTTGGGAGAGCCGAGTTTTGTGATTGCGGAAATCGGCAATAACCATAACGGCAAGCTTGAGATCGCACTGCAACTGATCGATGCTGCTCACGCAGCCGGCGTTGATTGCGCCAAGTTCCAGATGCGGGACATGAGCCGTCTGTATGGCAATGCCGGCAAGAGCGACGATCTCGCATCCGACCTCGGAACGCAATACACCCTTGATTTGCTGGAGCGGTTTCAACTCACGGACGACGAGTTGTTCCAGTGCTTTGACTACGCAGCTGAACGGGGCCTCATTCCCCTCTGTACCCCCTGGGATGAGACCAGCCTCGACAAGCTCAATCGCTGGGGGATGGAAGCCTTCAAAGTTGCGTCCGCTGATTTCACCAACCACGCCCTGATCAGCCAACTTGCGGCGACGGGCAAGCCATTGATCTGCTCGACCGGGATGGCCAACGAGCTTGAGATCCGTTCGGGAATCAAGCATCTCCAACAAGAGGGAGCCACCTACGTGCTGCTCCACTGCAACTCCACGTACCCAACGCCTTTCAAGGACGTCAACCTTCGCTACCTCGATCGGTTACGCGAATTAGCAGAAGCCCCTGTGGGCTACTCCGGTCACGAGAGGGGTATTGAAGTTCCAATCGCAGCCGTTGCCTTGGGCGCATCGGTGGTTGAAAAACACATCACTCTCGACCGGAGCATGGAGGGGAACGATCACAAAGTGAGCCTGCTACCCGACGAGTTCGCTCAGATGATGCAGGGAATTCGCCGCGTGGAGGAATCCATGGGCAAGGGTGGAGAGCGAAGCATCAGCCAGGGCGAAATGATGAATCGCGAGGTTCTGGCCAAGAGCCTTGTCGCCGCCTGCGACATCCCCGCCGGCACGGAGATCACAGAATCCATGATCCGGATTCAAAGTCCTGGCCAAGGCTTGCAGCCAAACCGTCTTCCGGAACTGATTGGTCGCCGCTTACCTGTGAGCAAAGCTCAAGGTGACGTCTTCTTCCCATCCGATCTCGACACACCAGCCGCTGAACCAAAGCGTTACCAATTTGCTCAGCCATTTGGTTTACCAGTTCGTTATCACGACATCAAAACCTTTTCCCAGTCCAGTAATCTTGACTTGGTTGAGATTCATCTCAGCTACAAAGATCTGGAGGTAGATCTCGAACAAGTATTGCCGGAACGTCAGAACATTGGCCTGGTGATTCACGCGCCCGAACTGTTCGCTGGCGACCATACTCTCGATCTCTGTACGGCCGATCAGGACTACAGAGATCACTCCGTAATGGAGCTGCAGCGCGTCATCAACATCTCCAGAGATCTTCGTAGACGTTTCAACTGCCCTGAACCCGTTTTACTTGTCACCAATGTGGGTGGTTTTTCTGAACATCGTCATCTCGACCGATCCGAAAAGCTGCCACTGCATGAACGTTTGATTCAAAGCCTGATCGAACTCAAGACGGAAGGTGAAGTTGAGATTATCCCTCAAACAATGCCACCATTCCCCTGGCATTTCGGTGGGCAGCGATTCCACAATCTTTTTGTAGACAGCGAATTTATCGCCAATTTTTGCAAGGAGCAATCGATGAGGGTTTGCCTGGATGTATCCCATTCCAAACTCGCCTGCAATTATCTCCACGCACCATTCCGAGAATTTCTAAATTCGATCCTTCCATTCACAGCCCATCTCCATCTTGCTGATGCGAAGGATGTGGATGGTGAAGGATTACAGATTCAGGATGGCGAGATCGACTGGGTTCAGTTATTTGAACTGATTCACCTTCACTGCCCCTCCGCATCATTCATTCCAGAAATCTGGCAAGGCCACAAGAATGCTGGAGAAGGAGCCTGGCTGGCCCTCGAACGCCTTGAGCTGAGTGCCCGCAGGTCGCAATCTGTGTCTTTGGCGCGTTGAACTCAGCAAGAGCATTCACTCAATACATAGATCTCTTCGCATATTTCCGATGAAACATCAATGAATCATTTAAGCCATAATCAATGAATCCACTCTTAATCTCTTCCACACCCCTTAAAACCATTAGCAGCAATTAGCGAGCATGTCGGGATCACGTCACTTTATTCACATCAAAGAACACGATTTACTCTACGGAAGGGTGCCCAAGGTCGCCAACTCTTCAATCAAGGCTGTCTTATGCAGGCTGCTAAAACAAAAACCAATTAAATCGATCAAAACAACATCCGATCGATTCTGGCGCGATTGCACATATGATCAAACCGAGCTGCTCACACCCAATCAAGCCAGAAAACTAAGAAGCAGTCATTTCAGCTTCAGCTTTGTTCGCAACCCCTTCGATCGCCTCGTTGCTGCCTACAACAACAAAGTGATCGAAATCGATGAGCCTCCCTTACCAATGCGACGCATGGGCATTTCACACAACATATCGTTTGAAGACTTTCTTGGAATCCTAACGGAAACACCAATCGACAACTACGATGTTCACTTGATGCCTCAACACCACATCCTGCGGTCGGGCGAACGCCTGGTTCCAAAATTCATTGGAAGGATGGAACAAATGAATGATCACTGGACCATCCTTCGCAAACGCTTGCTGAAACGCGGTATTCGCCTTGCCAAAGCCTTGCCAGAGAAGAACGTGAGGCGAAGTGGTGACCGTCATCTGGATCCCTATTTCAACAGCTCGAGATTGATCGATAAATTTCTTGAGATTTATGGTCAGGATGTCGACCTTTTCTATTCCGATGTCTCAATTGAAACCCTCATCGCCAACACCTCCCTGCCACCAATTCGACCTTTGAAGCCAAAAGAGGCCCGCACAAAGGAGCCTTTAAACTCCTAAGCATGGAGCTGCTAAAACCAATCAGCTCTCGTGCTCGATCACTGCGCTTGCAATACAGGCTCAGAGACAGTCTTGCCGGAAAGCACGACCACCTCGCAAAACGCTACGACGACTGCCTACCCAACTTTATTATTATTGGCGCTGCAAAATCAGCAACAACAAGCCTGGCAAAGGTACTTACAAAACATCCAGATATTCACTTCAGTAGCGCGAAAGAACCAAAATTTTTCGGGCGAAATTATCTCAGAGGCTGGGATTGGTATGCACACTTTTTCGAAGCAGGTCATGACCAACTGCTTCGTGGAGAGGCCAGTACAATGTATTCATCAAGTGGACAAGAGTTTCAGCTCACTCCCCAACTCATCCATCACCACCTTGGTGTTATTAAATTAATTTACCTTGTTCGCCATCCATTAAAAAGAATTGTCTCTCAATGGCGCCACTATCGAGGCAAACATCCTGAGTGCCCTGAATTCCACGACATTCTGCGCAATCGATCCATGCGAAAACGAATTGTCGACACCTCCCTATACCACCAACAGCTTAGGCGCTACCTGGATGTTTTCCCTGCAGACATGATTCACTGCATGATGTATGAAGACTTCATCAGCAGACCCAAGAAGACACTCTCAAGCATGTTTTCATTCTTAGGGATTAAACCAAGGCTCGGGAAAATCCTTAAAAAGGGCAAGATTCCAACGCGGAATGTGGCAGGAAGCAAAGGTCGCAATTTGATTGAAGTTCCAGAGTACTCATCTCGCCTCAAAAGTGATCTGATCGACGTTGTTCGGCCTGATGCAGAGTTGATGCTGCAACATATGGGTCGACCGTTGGACTCCTGGGATTGGTCGCTCTAATGAAACGCATGTCAACACCATGAGCAGCCAGCTCCACTTCATTCTGTTCAATCAGCTGCCTCTGATCTATGGCCGGGTGCCCAAAGTCGCCAACACGTCCATCAAAGCAGCTCTTCATCGCTTGCTTCAGCAAGCCCCAGAACAGGGAGCACGCTCCACCACTGACGCCTTCTGGAGCAAAAGCACCCATGGTGAAACACGTTTAATTTCCCCCGGAGAAGCACGATCGCTGCGCGGATCCCACTTCAGCTTCAGTTTTGTGCGCAATCCATTCGACAGATTGGTGTCCGCCTACAACAACAAAGTGTTGGAGCTTGAGGATGTCACTGGCCCCATGCATGCCATGGGCTTGCGTCATGACATGCCCTTCGCAGAGTTTTTGCATCGGGTCGTGAAGACCCCGGATGATCAGATGGATGTGCACCTTCTTCCTCAGGCCAGCATTCTTTGCATCGATGGCAAGCTGATTCCCTCATTTGTGGGCCAGATGGAGCAGATGCAAAGCCACTGGGAGTCTTTGCAACGTCGGCTCAACCGCGAAAGGCTGCCAATGTTGGGCACGATTCCAAGCAAAAATGTCAGACGAGGTGATCAACGTGATGACCTTCGCGAGCTGTTCTCAGACCCTGGACTTGTTCGCCTGGTGGAAGACCGCTATAGCAATGATATTTCCACCTTTTATGCAGGAAGCAGTGTGAAGCAATTGATCTCTGGCGAGCCGTTGGCGCCCGATGCGCCGATCGAAGACATGGCTGCCTGCCAAGTATTTTAAATTCAGAGCAAAAGTCTTTTTTCTATGGACTTCATCCTGAAGCATCATTTTCTAGACAGCCACACCGACACAATTGCAACATTTCATGATGTTATTCATGCCGTAAAACTCCTTGAAAAGTGCGTCAAGGATGGAAAAAGTGCCAACGACGAAGATGCGATCGAGCTGATCGCAACAGATTATGAAGACCTCACCATTCGCATCCATTACCACGAGTTTGATGCGACGTAACCCAAAATAGTATTCAAACGTTTAAATTCAAGAAAACAAAGCTTCTAACAGCAACCCTAAAAAGCCATTTGGCCACGAAATATAGTCGTACAATTATAGAACTTGGCAGGAAATTTTCAGTTCTTGATATTCCTTACTGCCTTAATCTGGACACTTCCAAGGACCAAGTTTCCAACCCGGGAGTTGCTTGCGAAACATCCCGATCCTGCAATCGAATTGAATCCGTCCAAGCTGCATCACAGGGCAGGGACTCTGCCAAGCCGCCTCTCTGAGCTCGCCATCCATTGAGATCAACCTGTGCTCTGACCAA
This sequence comes from Synechococcus sp. CC9616, assembly GCF_000515235.1. Taxonomy (NCBI): domain Bacteria; kingdom Bacillati; phylum Cyanobacteriota; class Cyanophyceae; order Synechococcales; family Synechococcaceae; genus Synechococcus; species Synechococcus sp. CC9616. The sequence goes on from NZ_KI911558.1 coordinate 1,547,818, forward strand.
ACCACGTCTCCCTGACAATCCGCTGCTGGCAGTGCAGAACTCAGCGAAATAACAACACAGGCAATCAGTCAACGGCAGCAGCAGCTTGAACACCTGGCCACAGTGCAGCGAATTCAGAATCGGAGACAACCGCGTTCACCTCAAACTGGATACCAAAACCCTGAATCCAGGGGCCAAGATGTGTCCAAACCTTGCCAATATCACTGGCCTTGGCAATTGCCACTCCACTGCCACTAATTGGCTCACAAACGCGATAAACCAACTCAAACCCTTCGAACCGGTCACCTGGGCAGCCGGCATTGATGTAATCGGCGAATCCAGGGCAGGACGACCAAGAACTTTCAACCGTAGGGAACGTCCAAACAATCAAGTAGTGCTGCATGACCAAACCTTTTTTTATTTATAGCTGCATCGAACCCTGATCAAGACACAATTGAGCAATTCAAGGTACTCCGCCCACCGCAAGGGTTGGATACAGGCCTTCCAGGATCACGGAAACTCCTGCTCAACTTTTGGGGGTTCATAGGGACAGGTCACATCGAGGCGGGGAACCTCTGCGCTGAGCAAGTACTTACTCACCACTGAACGAACACAACTTGACTGCACTCCGATCACCGTTCCATGTTGTGACCCAACGGTTTGGACCGTCCGCATGGCGGGGAATGCTCTGGCCATGGCCGTCGACCAGACCCATGGAGTCGATCCATCCCAACTGGAACCAACAATCAAACCTGGAACATCCGCTTCTGGGAAGGGAGCTCTTGGGATGGGATTCAGGGTCGGCAGATTCTCGTAGCCACTGCAAAGCGCCAGAAAATTAGCGCCTAAAGAACCTCCATGAACCGGTGCCTGCACAAGGATCCGTTTGAGCTGCTGCTGTTGACGCTTGACGGGAACACGCTGCGGAAAGTCCTGACAAGTCACAGCCGCAAATCCTGCGCCAGCATTCCTATCGATCTCTGGAGAACGCAATAACGGGTGCTCCAGCCTCTTGATTGCAGCTATTTGTTCTGTTGATGTACCGAACAGCGCCCGATCAACTGTCTCAATCAGAGTGCGTGCGAAGGGCCCTGAAATCATGTCTGGCAGGGTGACGAAGTTCTGCAGAGGATCCAGAACATCCCAACGTGTGTATGAACCACCGTTCTGCAGGGTGATTGGGCTCAATTCCAGACGATCGAGCACACGGGCAAGTTTGGGAGCCAGATCTGGATAGAGAGCAAGAAAAAATCTGGTGGCGTCATCCGGTGCCACTGATGACTCACTCAAGCCGAAGAGATCGATCCAGGGATCGACACTTCCATCCAGCACCAGAGCGCGAATCTTGTCTGAGTAAAGAGCTGCGTAGGTTGAGCCGATCACCGTTCCGTAGGAGACCCCCCAGTACGTGAGCTTCGTGTCACCAAGCGCTACACGTAAAGCGTCTAAATCATGAACGTTCTCAACCGTTCCCATCGCTGTCACGAGCTCGCGATGGGTCTTAATGCAGGCCCGATTGGCATCTCCTAATTCCTGCCGCCTCTGGTTCAGCACCTGCTGCCAGTCCACTGGCCCAGTCGCCGGCCGCCTGACAGGACCAACGTTGCAACCGGTGAGACTCGGCGTCGACGCACCAAGTCCACGAGGATCCCAGGTCACAAAATCAAATGCCTGACGTAACTCTTGTGGAATCAAAAAAGCATTATTTGCACTAGAGCCCCCTGGCTGGCCAGGTCCACCGGGGTTGAAGAACAGGGCTCCCAACCTTTGATCAGCCGTTCCGCTCGCCGGAAGTCGATACACCGCAATTTCAATCTGCGGACCATCGAGCTTGTTGTGACGCAAAGGACGCAACAAACGGGCGCACTCGAAACCAAGCTTTGCGGGAGCTCCCGATTGACAGGGCTGCCAATCCAAGGCGTTGGGCTGCTGATGGTTTCTGGCACTTAAAGGTGTAACCAGGCTGCATGTGCTCAGAAGCGCAGCGAGAACTGCGCCTCGATAACAGTTCTTCAATGCACGAACCAGCAGATAATGCTCACGCTTGCAGGAAATTGAGGTGATCGAACACGAACGTCAGCAGTCTTAAATGTGAACGACGACGTCGGCACATCATCGGCATTTGCTGCCCATCGCAGAAATGGGATAAAAGGGCAATCAATCAGGCATCGGCATAGGCATGGATCACCGTGCTCTCGATGACATGGCCAGCACCAGCGATCATCTCCTTGTTGTCTTCAAAAAGCTTTTGAGCAACACCAACAGGAGCTTTCTGGACAGCGCAGACCTTAGAGGGATCCTCTTTGCTCACGCCTCGAAACAATGATTGGATACCTGCATCGGCATGCATCTTGGCCACATCCTCACTGTCGTAAATCGCGGCCCATTCGGCGAAGGGAACGCTCAGACTGAAGGTCCAGACCGTGGTTTCCATAGGTTCAAAAACTTTCGCGCAAGTCAAACATTGGAAATCGACGTTGTCGGGAGCAACTGTGACAGTGGAAAGAGACGGTGGGCTCTTGGCGAGGAACAGCCCAAACGATCCAGGCGATAGCAGGCCAATTAGGACTTTGCAACTTTGAATACCGGATCATGAGAGCAATCCGCCACAATCGACAAGCTCACAGCACAACCTGATGGCTTCGAAATTTTTCCACGTTCAACACGAGTTCCGCGCTGGGAAATCGCAGACATGGTGGGAAACAGCCCAAGCCGCCATGGCTCCCGGTGGCGGCTGGGACGAGGCGGTCGCCAGAAATCTTGAAGCGGGTTTTTATAACCATGCGTTCTGCCCGATTGCACCAGAGGGACCTGCCTTCTGCATCTGGGAGGTTCGCGAGGGCATCAGCCTTGCAGAATTTCAGAATTTTATCGATGGTCCAATGGGCGTAAATTTCGGACTCGATGCATGGATGAATATTTGCCGAGAAATCAACGTCGAACTGGCCGGCGGCACTCCATATCTAAGAAAATTTTAATTAAAACAAACAAGTCAATATCGCTTAAAGCCCGCAACCCAAAATAACTCTCAAATTAATCTCGTTTCATTAAGCCAAAAAAATTGATTATCCAAGATCGTGGAATTTTAAGCGAGCAAAATCAAATCCAAAGTGGGTAATTGTTAAACCGAATCATAGGTTAAACGCAAATAGACAAAGGGTGGGGAGGCAGTGCTAAAAATCAAGATTTAACCTAAATCGGCGCAATCAGTTATCCGACTGAGCCTTCTTCAGAACAGGAAGATCCGTTGGCTGAGCAAGGATGTAGACAACTGCCGCAGACAGAGCAACAGTAACGACGATCAAAGCTGCGATTGCGGTCGTGTAGTCAGACATACTGCAGAAAAGCAAGATAACGGCAGCTTAGCGCAAATGTAAAGGAATGTAAACAAGCTCGCTGGTCTAAGCGCACTCATCAGCCTTGTGAGACGCAAAAGTTGAATCGAAGGGCCATGGCCGAGGCATCGAACCGGCAACAAACACAGTGGCTGTCTCAACAGCCTCTATCCACACGGCCGCAGGAACGCGGTGCATTGCCAAGTTTCAAGACATGGTCTGGACCGACACCGCGTGCGTTCTGGCAACGATGGATAGTGTCACCGCATCCCATCAACTTGTCGCTCCATGTCCGCCCATCAACCTGAGGTCTGCAATGTTCTCGGGGACTCGATCACACTTCAACTCACCGCAGAGCAGACCGGAGGTCAGTACAGCGTTGTTGAATTCGCAACTCCCGGTGGTGTCGGCCAACCACCACACACCCATGCCTGGGATGAAACCTACCTGGTGCTCGAAGGAGCCCTTGACCTCAATCTGAACGGAGACTCCACCGTGATCAACTCTGGTAGCTGTCACCAGGTCAAAGCAGGAACGGTTCACGCGCCAACACCAAGTGGCGATTTTTGTCGTTACGTGATGGTCGGCCAACCCGGCGGGGTCGAAGAAGTCTTCAAAGCCCTGAAAACCAACCAGGAACAACTGAGCGACATGGCCAAGGTTGTTGAGATCGTGACCAAGGCCGGCGTCACAATCGCAGCCTGATCTGTTTCTGTTGTTCATCCCTCAGTAGACCTTACCAGCTCGATCTGCTGAGGGGTTTTAAGCCATCAAACATTATTGATTCAAGACATTGAAAATAACCAAACTTAGCGGTCTAACCACAGAATTTCTGGCACCACCAAGCCACTCAATGAGTACGACCGCTACCAAGCTGGCAAGGCTGGGGCAACATGATGCAATCAACATTTTCAAGATTCAATGTTTAAATTCGACTCAAAAAGCATTAACAAATCACTGATCGTCATTTTAATTGGATTGAGATGGCTGCTCTGGATAGCCATTGGCATCAATATTGCCATCGAAGGAGTCGAACTCTTGATCGCAAAAGATATCAGCCACTTGGCGATGTCTGCCATCTTTTTCCTGCTTGCCAACGTCCAGATTGGGCTGAGTCGACTGCTAGTAAGCATGAACGAACCTGAAATAGCCGAACAATTCTTATTCATCTCATTCTTCATGATGTCAGCAGCGATCATTGAAATTGTTGATCTAGGTCTTGACCGAGCTGTCGGGCAGCTAAGCGATAGCCCATACTATGCAGCTTTTCTTTTTGCCTCAATTATTGAATTCTTTACTGGAGTGATAGCAACATTACTAGCTGGATATTCCCTGGACCGCATGTTCGTCCTGATAACAAAAAAAGCATGGCAAATGGCACAAAATCCCATCTCGTACAAATAAAAAGACATTATAAGTTCTTTCTTCCCGCAACCAATCCCAGGATTTTTTAGCCGAGCAAATATTTCACTCGGCAGGCATCTAATTCAATCAAAATCAACATGAAATTCCCTCGATGCAATTGAGAGCTCTTTGAGAAAGAGTAGAGATGAGCAGATCGAACAAACCATTGCAACAGCAACCATCGGCAGAACAAAGCCCGATAAGTTCGAAGGCGTCACGGTACCAATAAAAAGAACGATCACATCAATTGCCGTCAAAAAAATCACCACCGTGACCAATTGGATAGACCTCATTAGCGAGTTCAAAGATCTGCGCCTTCTTCCATAAATACACATCATGAGAGAGATTTAGAAATCCAGGCAATGGCCACATGGAAATGGCTTGCACAGATTGTTCACAACAAAACCAAGGCCATCACTTGGACAGCGCATGCGCCGCTCATGAGCATCCCTCTATGGAGGGTCGCTTCATGGTTATCGAGCCACTTTGAGCCCATCACAAGGCCTCTGAAGCCCTGCACTCAGACGTACCACCGAGCGCTTTGCGGCACCCCAACCACCGAGGGGGTGGGGTGGGGCAGGCCAAGGCAGGGTGGTCCCAAAGAGGCCCTCGCCCCTACCGGAGGCTGCATACCCAGCCTCGATTTGGAACCTCCAAAACTGCCGCCATGCAAAGTGGGTGGATGAAACAGCCATCTGCCCAAAGACTCCGCTCACTCCGACTCGACGCACTTGCCCGTGATGACAGGGCTGTCGCTGAACTGAATGCAAGAATCTCCAACTCCCCCGACTACCTGGTGGAGGAGCTGATGAACAACCATGGCTGGCCTGCACACGAGGCCCTCTGCGCCGTTCAGCAACTCCAAGAAAAAGCCCTGAGGAACATCACTGAGCAGGCTGCTGCCTGAGCGTTGAGGTACAACAAGAAAACCAATAATATTTGGCGGAGAAGATACTTTTCACTGGAAACAAACAACATACGGTCAAGGATCGAATAGGCGACTGGGGTCTCCTGGATATTCCACTCATGGGTAATGTCATGGAAATACAGAACTGAGACGATGTGTTGACGTAATAGAGACCCACGCATTGCATCATGCATCAGTAGAACAACCCTGGAAATGCCAGATATAAATAGGGCTTTGTTACCGCCTCAGGGGATGAACCGAGATCCATTAAACCTTTAAAATATAACGGGCGATATAGAGCGCCCCCATTCGACACTTCAAGGATTAACAATGCACTTAAATCCGTGGCAGACTGCAAAAACTGGAGAAACAGGCAATCTGGAACTTTCAAGTGGAGGGACGTCATCCCAGGCTCCACAGGAGATACTGCACTCAGGATTAACTGCCACTAATCCCTTGTCGGGAAGCCTGATTGATAAATTAACTACTTGCAGCAGACACAAACCGATCTTAAGCCTCAACAATAAAGCCTATAATCTGCTTGCATGCAAAACCTTTTCGAAACAGTATCAGCTTGAGCGACCATAATTTTGCACAAGAAATCTCAACGCACACTAATGACCATCAACAACCCAATAATATAATTTTTAGTTAAAATCGTCCTCTATTGAGCTCATGACGATGGAGTTCGGATGGTTCGGACTAAGATTTGCCTGAGTGACTGTTTTAGATGTCAGTTCATTTCGGGTTCATGCTTGGTCAACTGGAAATCAGCAACATCACAGCAGCATTTCTGATCATCGTTGCTCTGGTGTTCGTCGGTAGTTTCGCCGTTGTTTCGTTACAAACAGGTGAGTTGATTAAGCCACCAAAAGACGACTGAAGTGCTGCGGTTTCACGGGATCCAACGCTCTTTCTGGCCGACGTCCTTGCAATAGGACCAAAAGGCCTTGATCCAACGTGGTTTGGGCCGAAGGCTGGCAACACTAAAAACACCAACCGAAATGATCCCCGCCACCACCGCCAAGGCTGGATCCCCCAAAACCCACAACAACGCAACGAGAACAGTAACGACAGCAACCCGGACAACCTGCACAATTTTCATGACGTGGACGCTTAAGTGTTTGAGTAGGCTTTAAATCAACGAAAAACGAACAGATGAAAGTAGTAACACATCACTATCTTCGGCTCTATCTCCAGTGATCAAATGAAACTCAACTGCCCTCGTCACTTACTGGAATGGCTACAGAATTGTAGTACCGATCCTGGGAAGCAAGAACGATCTCATTTCCGGTTAGTCCAATCAGGACTGAGGCGAACAGGATCAAGAGCTTCGTCATACACATGTGAATTAATTTGTAATGGGCATCAACACTTCCTGAACACAATTCACATTAACCCAGCGGATTACGCCTGTATCGACATCAGCCAGCTGAGCCAAGATTGGGAGCTTGGGATCGCTGGCTGAGCATTCAAGGGAAATCACTTGCCCCATCCACCACCAGTCCCATGCCCTCATGCGTGGAACGATTGCACCACGCCTGGAATGGTCCCAGACGATGACCGTATCACCGAGCTTCAAATCAAAAAAGGCTGGCTTCTGCTCAAGTTGAGCTTGAGCTGCATGATCGAAGCCTATGAAATCAACACTAGTGCAAACGTTCTTGCTCTGCTTGGTTGAGGTTTTCATCGGCATGGCTCCCTAAATCCACAGATCGCTACCCGTAGTGCAACGAGACCGTTGACATCCCAATAATGCCGGAGGGGTAGCGCTACATATGGTGTGACGCACCGACCGTAGCTTGGGAAAAGAGGTGGTCAAGCTCGGGCGAAGACGTTCAAGCAACGCGAGAAGCGCTTTGTCCAGGTATTGATCGAGATGCTGCACAAGCACAAGAATTCAAGCTGCGTTTCATGGCCCTCCGGCAGAAGAACCTGATGCGCTGGAGCAGATGCTTAAAGGCTTCTGATTGCTGATTGACTAGTCTGCACAGAGCGAATAAGAGAACGTGAGAAGAACCATTAATGTCTTTTTTCTACTGGGCGTCCTCCTGTTGACGAGCTGTAAAGCACTCAATCCCAACGCCTATGAGGATGAATCCGCAGCCATGAATGCATGTCAGGAGAAGGGGCAGGAAATGGGGGTCAAGAGAGTCTCGTGTCATTACGACAGCACGAAAGGGAGTTATGTCGAACTACTGGTCCCAAAAAGCTCTGGCTTGGGATTGGAACCACAACAACGCTTTTGGTTCTAATCACGCCCTGACAAGGACGACTTGCAGGCGTCATGCCTGGAAGCAAGACAACAGAAGAGGCCAGATAGAGCTGGGGATCGGCATTCCATCTACGTCAACATGGTATTCAAGAAATCAAACTGGTTTCTTGGCAAAAAACAAAGTCATGTGGCACGATAAAAAGAGAGTCAAACAATTTTCATGCTGACTGGATCCGAACTCCTTGCGAAGGTCAAAGATCTAGGCGACGTTTCCAAGTCTGATCTTGTAAGGGCTTGCGGCTATGTCTCCACCAAAAAGGACGGTGGAGAGCGTCTTAATTTCACGGCTTTTTACGAATCTCTCCTTGAAGCCAAAGGCGTCACCTTGGCATCTGATGGCAAAGCTGGTGTCGGCAAGGGTGGCCGCAAGTTGAGCTTTGTTGCGACCGTTCAGGGGAATGGAAACCTGCTGATCGGCAAGGCCTACACAGCAATGCTGGACCTGAGCCCTGGCGATAATTTCGAGATCAAGCTTGGTAAAAAAGCCATTCGCCTTATTCCTGAGGGTGGCGCTGAAGAAACCGAAGAGTGACTTGACAGCGGCGGTTTTGGGAGGAACCTCTATTTTTTTGGAGGAACCTCCCAGAATGGATGCCTTCCTTAAAGGCCTCGATTGACTGGCAAAAGTGAAGTGTTGGGTCTGGTTTCGAAGGGATCTGAGAGACGACAGCCGCTGGGTGAGTGGTTGGTCTGGCACGCCTTTTCCGATTAGCAGAGTGCGTATTGAAAACGTCGACCGTGCACCCTGCCGCGTTGCTTGGTGGCGAGTGGCATGGAAGGAGCCAGTGGACTGAAAGAAAGTTCCAGTAATTCCAGAGAATGCTCAGTGGAAGCGGCGTCTCGTCGATTGAAATGCGACACTAACGATCATTGAACACGAGAGTGGGAACAGAAAAGACAAATCCATAAGGGGTTTGGCTTCCGATCATTGGAAGGCAATGAACAGTGTCCGCCGATGTCTCGCTTGGTCGTACGCCTACGCACTCACTTGTGATCGACATCAGCCACTTGAACCAGGCTCGGAGCCTTGGGGTCTCGTGCTGAGACGTCCAGAAAATCACCTCCCCCATCCACGAAGCCTCCTCTTCTGCACCAACAATTTCTGGGTAAACCTCACCTGGAATGGCGAGGAAAAACAACAATGCTGATTTTGCTGAAGAACTGCATGACCGCAATCGTCGAGAAGAAGAACGTAATGTTAATAGCTTGCAAAGCATTTAAGTCGTCATTAACAAAACTCCCCAACCCATTCAGCAGCTTGGGCCCTTCCACGCTCAGCTGCTTTTTTCCAGTCGGAGCAGGCATTTTCACGATCATCCAGTTGTGTATACGCGATGCCTCTATTGTTGTGCGCCCACTCATGCTGCGGATCAATCTCTATCGCCTTGGTGAAATCAGCGATTGCCGCTTTATATTCTCCTAGATGGAACTTAGCAACTCCCAAATTATTATAGGCTTGGGAGTCTTCCTGATTAATTTGCAGCGCTTTTTTGCAGTCAGAAAGCGCTGCTTCATAATTTTTCTGTTGATTTTTAGCTCTGCAGCGATTGGTATAAGCGAATGTATCCTCTGAACCAAACTCAATCGATTTATCATAATCTCTTATGGCCGCTTCATAATCTCCTAGATTATTCTTTGCATTTCCGCGATTGTTATAAGCGTCGGCATATTCCGAATCAAGCTCTATTGCCTTGGTATAGTCCGAAATGGCTCCGTCGTAATCCTTCAAGCCATTTTTAGCAATGCCACGAGCTAAATAATCAAATGGTTCAAGCTTATTCGGCGGAGTAATCGCAAATCCTTTTTGCAAATCATCCAGTGCCCCTTGATAATCTTTCAAAGCATTTTTAGCACTGCCACGATTGATAAAGGCTCCGGCAATTTTCGGGTCAAGCTCCAACGCCTTGTCGTACTCGATGATTGCTGCTTGATAATTCTCTAGCTTTTGATCAATCTCACCACGCCTTAAATAGACAAGAGCATCTTTTGGGTTAATTTCTATTGATTTTGCGTAATCAGCCAGCGCACCCTGGTAATCTTCTCGATCATATTTCGCTTCTCCACTATTAAAATAGATGGTTGCAACAGGGTTAGTGCATCCTGTGATCAATGGAGATCCAAGAGCGATTATAGAAAGCACTGCAGCCAAAGGGATAGTCCGTAGAAACATCTTTTGTCTTGATTACTTTTGATGAATTAAATACTACCTAGTTGTTGATTTACAGCCATCTTTTGTGAGGCAATCAGCAGCACTCTGAAAACCACAATCGACCACAGCCAATGCCCTCTGTAACTACGGTCGGAAGGACTTTATTAACGGTGGCAGTTCCGCGTCCTGTGAGGTGAAGGCTTGGATCTGTCACACCACGAGCTGTGCTGCGAAGATGTAGCGATCAGCTATTTCAATATTCGATACAGACAATCCACGAGAAGTCAGTTCAAAAGAGGCTTTTGCAAGAGCTGCATCATCGATTCGATGTCACCGCGCTTGCCGGCTAAGCGTTCTTGAGCAGCACAGAGGACGATGAAGTCAACCTCAGCCGGCCGCAAAAAAGGGTGACTGAGATCGCCGCAGGTAAGCCAAAGAGATCTCGCTGACCGTACCCATGACTTGGCTCTCAATGGCAACTGTCGTGGTTGTGCTGGCGATTGGAGTGAAAGGCAGCGAGACTGATGGTTTAGATGATCCGGTGGAATTTCGTTTGCAGGATGTGATGATGCTGGTGCGTAAGCCAATGAGTCGATGGCGATGACGGTTCTCAGTTTTCTGAAAACCTTCAAACAAACGTTCAAGCTGCAGCGTTGAAGCAGAGCTGAGCAAGGTTTGAAAGATCCCTCAGTTGGGGGATGTCAATTCTTCTGCATCAGTTGAGACTTGATCTGTCGGTGAGGTTCATAGGCCGTAGCTGATTGCCCGGACTTGTGGTGAGGCCGGGTATGCGTAGGGCAGGAGGATCGGTTTACACACACCGGTCCTCTTTTTATGGCCTATTCAGAGGAACTGGCTTGCGATCAAATTGATTGGCCAGTTCGCGTCATTGGTCTCCTGCCTTGTCTTGCCCCAGAGCCAAACGAGACATCATCGGTCAGCGAAGGGGGAACCAATAAGATCCGTCCAAGTGATGCACTGATTGCACGAAAGGGTGCGGTGGCCTGCATGAATTCGTCATCAGTACAACATCCATCTGCCGTTGCTGTAAGCCATGAAGCTGCCTGAAAGGAATTAAGACAGGAGAAAGAAAGATCGTTGTTTCATTCCTTTTCAATCACTCCGTAGGAAAGAGCCTCCACTGAGCATTCTCTGGAATCACTGGAGCCTCGTTCAAATCTTTTGGTTCCTCCCAAGCGACTCTCCACTCAGGGACGCGACAGGCTACGTAGTCAAAATTTTCGACACGCACCCCACCAAGTGGTGAAGGCGTTCCAAACCAGCCTCCCTTCCAGCTACTACCGTCGTTCAAGCCACCACGAAACCAAAGCCAACACTTCGCTTTTGCAGCCAACTGAAGATCCCTGAGAATTCAATCCATTCTGGAGTGTCCCTGCGAAAAAGCAGAGATTCATCCCAAACCAGATGCCTTCGGACGAAGCGGAGTCCCATTCCAGAATTTGTTAGCGACTGCACGAGATTGAATATTTTTATTCCAAATAACATCCCAGTCAGCAAACGACAAGTGATTAGAATGAATTAAAAATAGAGCCAGTGTTGCCTGAGCGCATGAAATGGATCATTTACACAGTCATAGCCACTGCGATGAGCCTTACTCTTCCCATCATGGTCACGGCATCTTCCAAGAATGCGAACGAGACTTCCGCTCAATCCACACTGGAGCTCCACTGCACCAACCCAGGGGGAGGCAGTATCGATATCAGGGTGGATGAGCCTGGTCAGACAATCACTGCTGATTACGGCGGCTTTAGCAATCGGAACTGGTGGAACGCAGGGGAAGTAGAAATTTCCGAAGAAAAAATTACCTTTATCAAAGGCGAGGATGACGAATATCAAACAATTACCAGCTATACGATTAATCTTACTTCAAACAAGATGGTTGTTGAACTTGGAACCAACGACGAATGGCCAAGTGTGCTCATCGATTATTCATGTCGCGAGGGTAATAGTGACGATCTTCTGTTTGGAGCCGACTCAGAGCAGCAGCTGATTGGCTTGATTCAGCAGGAAATTCCTTAATGGTGATTAGCAAGGCGCACTTTCTGATTTTGACACAGTGGCAACCATTGACTCTTTAAATGAATTGAATTACAGCGCTCATGCCCTGCTTAAAGAAAGCATGGCTGATTTCAAAGGCGCTTGCAGTGATTGGCGAAAAGCAGCAGATCTTGGAGATAAAGTTTCTGCTAAATGGGTGAAGGATCAGTGCTAATGTCTGACGTCTGTGATTTCAAATCTGGAGACAATAAGCTTTTCAGTAATAACGGTATTTCTTGTTTGCCGTCGTCCAACAGCGCAACAGTTGGTGAACACTTTGGGACGCATGCATCTGTTCAACGACCATCGACACATGCATGACTCTTGACTTCCTAAGGGTGCTGGCTGTCTATTGAACTGAGATGCATTGGCCAGCCTGAGGTGGAGCGTGATCGTTTGCTAGGCTGGCATCTAGTTGTGAACCTGTCGTTCTTTTGAGGGACAAAACAGCTGAATACAGCTGATTCTCAGCAAACTCTATGAGGATATGAGTTGTCTTTTGAAGATCAAAAGATGATAGTCGAGGCATGGGCCAATAGCCTCACATTCTTTTTTAACAATGCTTACCTTTCCTTCTCAGTGGCATTTCTCCGAGATCAAGAAATTTCTCATCGATATCGGCAATGCTCAATGGGTTGATAGTTCTGGGATCGACGAGCATCAAGAAGCCTTTGAATTGTACGAACACCTCATCAGTCCAACCAAATCAGATGATGCAAAACCAGATTCAAACGTCGGGAAGCCTGATGCCTAAGGCACGCGGCTGAAAGCAATACAAAACCTCACACACACCATTCCGTCAGCAATGGTGGGGTTTCTTTTACCTGTACATATTTATCGAATAACGACAAAACAGAGATGCCGTCTTTACGAGTAAGGCAATGTGTCACACGTACGAAACCAGGGTTACAGAGGAGCTGCAAACTTCTGAACCCAGTAAGAGCTTCCACTTTGGTCGTCAATCGCAAAACCGATACCGATTTCTGAAACGTTGTCGCTCAGAATGTTGGCGCGATGGCCGGGGCTCTGCATCCAGGCCTTCACCACCTGCTTCGCTGTAGGTTGACCACTGGCCACATTTTCCCTGTAAGCACGCCAGAGATAATCGGCTTCGTCAATCCGATCACCGGGGTCTCGACCATCAACGCTGTCATGCCCAAGATAACGGCCAACAGCATCCATCTCATCAGCGTGGCCCTGGGCCGCCTGATGCAAGAGGATGTCACCAGACAGCCGGTCCAAACCATGCTTACGTCGCCGCTTGTTGGTGTACCGAATCACCTCATCCCGGATGTCATCAAGGTTGCCTAGATCCACCAATTTCAACTTGAACCGACCCGTTCGACCTCCCTGCATCGAAACATTGGCCACCAGAGGCTGATCGCCAATGCGGTTGGGATCGATCAGCCCTGTGCGCGCCTGATCACTGCCGTAGGACGAAGGATCCTGAACCAAGCCACCTGAACTGGATGCAATCGACACAAGGGGCCAATTGCCACGAGATTTGATTTGAAGGCTGAAGTGATGGTCACTATCGATCTCAATGGGAACCTGAAGCTCTTCCCCACCAGTGGAGAGCGAATCCTTGAAGGAACCCTTGCTTAAGAGAGTGAACGTCATCTTTATGTCTTAATCGACGGAAAGGACAAAAAACGTTGTTTTCAGGGTTTCCTCAGCCGTTCTCAGGGAATATTCAGAATGGCTTTGATGATGCAATTACCCTAAAGAATGGTATGAACGACATCTGAGATTCCGTAAAACACCGATCTAGGAATGCACACCCATGAAACTGGGCTGAACATTCAATCGAAAGAGAGAAGCAGGAGGCGTTGATTTATCGCTATTGATTCAATTAAACTCTCAAGTATGACGACGTTTGCTGCTGGAGCTGTTGGACGGCGTCGTTACAGGCCAGCCTGTGATCAGGCTTTATGAGTCACCACTGATCCCGACACTGGATCTGTGACACCAAGATCTGGAGAAAGCTCCTCAAAGAAGTCGCGAACCTTGTTCAGATGTTCGATCATGAGCGGGCGGGCAGCGATCAGTTTTTCTTCGCTTTCCCATAGACCTACAAAGCAGTAGCTGCGCTCTCCTGTTTTTGCCCAGTAGGCATCCAACATCCCCTCAGGATTAACCCATTGTTTTGTCTCTGCGATGAACTTGTCCTCGCAACCCTCTTTGCAGCGCACTCGGACGTTGTTGAGGTAGGTGGCAGCCACTAGAGAAAGTCATCTCCAGTCATCATCTCAGGGACAATTGCGTTGTGATGTGTCTCACCACACTGATCGTGCGCAGGCCGCCAGCCTGTTTAGACCCTGCTGTATCCGAGCCTGGTTTCGAAAATTTTGAGTGGTAGGCCAAATGACTCCATCAGCTTTCGGCACTCATCGCCGACGGTGCCGTAAACCTCAACGCTGAAGCCATCTCCAAACTCGGCATGCCTCTTCAGATACTCCTGAACAGGAGGATTAGAGACATGGGCGCTGAAAGCCTCATCATTGGCGTAGACCTCTGACCACACGAACGCTTGGGGATCGTCTGGATCCTGATCAAATGTGTGGTGAATCATGCCTGGCTCAGAAGCCTGAACTGCTGCATCGGTCATGCGGGCAAGCTCCAGATACGCATCCACACAACCTGGCTTGACTTGGATTCGCGCTAGCAACATGAAGGGAGTGGTCTTGTCAAAACTTGCCATTTGCTCACAAGCAATGCCCGAGTGTTCCATAAATTCAGGCACACGTCCGCTCATTTGACAGGAGAGAAAAGGGCCGCAAGCCAGTTTTCAGCACGTTCTGCCAGGTCTTGATTGCGTTGTGCAGAAGCCTTCGCTGCCTGGATTGCGGAATTAGATTTCCGGCCGTCGCCAGTGAATGTCTGCAGGCTCACCCGCTTGGCTTAAGTCGTCGATTAACGCTTTGAAAGGGCTAAGCAAGCCACCATTCTCATTGGCCAAGACGCTGTTCGTGGTTTGACTGGCTAGCCAAACTTCCCCATCAGGCTTTTCCGATGGTGGATGTGTGAGCGATCCTTCATAAGCATGATTTGTGTCTGGTCGCCACCCGGCTCAATCGGGGTCAGAACAACGGGCTGGTGTGGGCGTTGCCGCTGGGGCGATGTTCACGGAAATCATCTGGCAGACAGTTTTTGAGGATCGTCTGCTCCTCGGTGACGATCCATTGGTGCTAGCTCCATGGACTAGCGGGTTTAATCAGATGATCTCCTTGCGCCCTGCCTGGATTTTTTCCTTAGCCGAAACGAGTCCATAGGCAAGCAGCCCAAGAAGGGCAATGTTCATGCCAATGAAGAACATCATGTCCATGATCTTGTGGCGACTTGACCCTTGATAGGAAGAGGATTCAACCCGGACTATCCGTCAAAAGACTCATCTGGCTTTGTCGATCAAGGCTTTAGTGGTCCATACACCTGCAGGGCATGCCCTTTTTTTATGAAGTGGACCCAGAAACGGTTCAATCCTCAAAATTGTGGGCCTTGTTACGACTTGGCTACGACGACCAGAGCCATGACAGGGGAGATTTCTCATCAAGCTCAATGGTTTCAGATGGACTGATTGCTCAGACACCGCGAGGCTCAACCATCCAAAGAATCGAAGACGGCAAATTCGTGGTGTGCGATGAGAACGTATGCTTCTGCGCCCGTAGCCTTTACCTGGCTGAAGAACAATTGGAAGAGATGGAGGTTGGATATCGCTTTCCTTACTCAACCAGCTTTCGCAAAGTCCAAGCCTGACTGGCAGAACGAAGTGGGCTGTCGTCTAACTTCTGGATCCCAGCCCATGTCCATTACGTGATGCTTCGCCGATTGCGCCAACAACGCCTGTAAAGACGCAGGCAGTGACTGTGAGCATCCAGCTTCGGGAGCCCAGCTCATCCAAGAGGCTTCCAGTTAGAAGCTGTCCACGACTGCCATCTAGCTTTTTCAGCAGGTCATGCAACAAAGCAGCTTCTTCCTATTCAGGTGCATTCCCACAACAGATCCTGAAAAGTGCTGCTCTCAGCTTTGAGTAGTCAGAGAGGGCAATGGTGACCTGAATCTGGTCTTTAGCCATGCCAACAGTCTGGCTTCAACCCGCTTCCAGCGCCCACCCTCTCGCCCTCTGCCAGGTGAGAGCCCAGAACTTACATTATCAAACAATAGGAATTCAATATGATTCGGGATATATTATAAGACTTTAATAAGTGCATTTGCTTTCCTCCTAGCCTTAAAAACGTGCCATGTTTATTTAAAATCAAGGTTCTTGTTGTTCGCCTATTTTTTCATGAAACCTTTGAAGCGTTGCTTGGGTTTTGCCTTCGTCTCGATCGTGAGTGGAACGACGGCTTATGCGCAATATGCCATTCCAGGTTGCGAGAATGCCTGGAATTCAATTAATGCAGTGGGCCGGATTAATGCTCTTGCAGTCTTAATTCGAAATGATTGTGCTGTTTTACATCGTAAGGGTTGGCGGCTAGGGGGAGGGAATGCCAGACAAGATGTCTGTACTCCTGCCTGGAATGCCCTAGTCAAAGCAGGGCAAGTAACCAATGTGAAATTTATGGTGACTCATAATTGTCCGGTTTTTTATCGCAAAGGCTGGGTTCAATCGTCGAGCTTTTAGAGATCGCTCTGGACTGAATTGGTTTCACCTTCTCTAGGTCTTTGTCATTGGCTGGTAAGTCCCATTCCTCCATGTCCAACTGGCAATTGCAGATGAACTAGTCCAGGTGGGTCGTTTGGCACAACAAAGCCGAGATTCCGTTAAGCGTGTCCCCCGCCGTGGAGAGCTCAGTAAACGCTGGTCGTGGATGAACTCCGCTCCCAGCCCATCTTGAACATCGTCTCCCAGGCCTCAATGGCGCTGTTTCTCAGCATCCGCCGCCTCGTCTGCGGGATCGGATAGTCGGGCGGTCGCCAGTGAAATGTCCGCAGGGTTACCCACTGGGCTTGATTCGTTGACGTGTCGGGCTTGAACTGAACAACCTTGTCCTCGTCGGCATTCACAATCCAGACTTCACCAGATGCCATCACAGGGTGGTCGTTGGGATCGGGGCGGCAACAAGGCATCGGTGAAGTCTGGCCAGCACCCAGCATCTGGAGTGATTCGGTTCACTGTTGAAACCTCGCTGCGACTTGAGCCACAACTGGTTCATCGCAACAACTCAGATGGTTTCCAGCGCTGAGCAAAGCAAAGGAGCACTCACCAGCTCCACTCACATCGCAGTAGGAATCATCCTCGGGTTGGGCTGTTTCGCTGCGGTGCTGACCGGTGGATTCTTTGTCGGACAGACCATCAGCAAGGCGCTGAACACAGTTCAGATGAGCGCTCCGTTCGAAATCGATCCTCTTCGCTGACTTGAGCCGGTGAAGGGCTGGTGAGTGATCAGAGAATTCCGAGGGGACCTTTTTTCTTCTTGCAATACCCAGCGCCGATGTTCATATAACCAGAGGGACAGGCCTCTCCATGGGTTGGAGTGACCTCGTAGTAGACGGGAGAAACACAGGTAGTCCCAAAGGTGTTGACGTAGCCGAGTGGGCATTGATCGTGGCCTGGCGCTTTTGGGATCTCTTTCTGGGCAAAAGCTGGCGCAGCGATGGCTGACGAAGCAAGGACTAATGCGGCCGCAAAAGCTTTCATTAGATTTGGAGTTTGTTATGAGAAGGTTTTAGGAATATCAGCATCAGATTTCAACCCAATCAGCAAAATCCAAAGGCCTGGAGGGTCGGCCCTCACCGCACCGGTAGCGATCACCGACACCTTGACTCAGTCTTTCTTGCTTTTCCCAAAGGATGCTGGTCGTTGCAATGGACAAGCCAAAGCGTGAAACGGCTTGTGCTTACCGTCAAAGATGAGACATCCGATTGATTGAGCGTTTGCGGTGTGGATCTGCATGAAATGACGACTAATTGTTCAGGTCTAACCAGCCTTGTTTGGTCATTGGTGTGTCAATTGCCGCCGTCGAGCCAACTGGTCGACGTGATCCGTGGTCTGTCGACACAGGAACCGTCGCTGAGGTTTTGGTCAAACTGAAGCCTTGCGACTGTGTGCCCATGCGATGAACCGCCACTCCAACGTCGAGATGATGTGTCTTCAGGGTCCGGCGAACTTGGAACGAATCGAGGAGCCATGGCTTGACGGACTAGCCAGCGGTGACCCTGAGAGTGTGGCCACCATAGTTCGCCTGCTGTCTGGCCACCAGACCTGGAACAGCAAGCGAATGCTGGGGGCGATGGTGCTGGATCGCTTGGACGCCGAAGCGTTGTCAACGCGGGCCGAGCTCCCAGATCGCTGTCACCGTCTTGTCAATGGGCTGGATTCTGTCAACGGACTGAATCCCTGAGTCACTGTCCTGGAATGTTTGAAGGCCCCTTCCAGGGCCCATGAGTCATTTGGGTGATAAGGCTGACTTCACCCCATCTCCCTTAAAGGGTCAGGCAGCAACAGGGGCTGCTTGACGGGAGAAACGAACGATGTTGTTCGCAGTTACGGGTTTGCTCTCACCGAGCAGGCTTCAGTCACCCTCCTCATGCCCCGTCGAAACCATTGCAGCCCCGCGATTCGGGGGAATGGAGCTGAGCGGAATCGAACCGCTGTCCGAAACACTGGTGTGGATCACCTAGTCCGGAGAACCGGACGTTGCCATTCTGGCAGCAGTCGTGATCTGGAGCATGACCGGCCTTGGGTCGTGAAAACCGATTTCCTGCCATTGCCGTGCTCCCCCAAGGGCTGGAGGAGGAGGGATGCCAGGAGCTGAAAGCCCTGGGAGCTCACGATGTTCAACCTCGCAAACGAGCAGCAGCATTTCGAGCGGATCGATCCTGCTTTTACAGACTGCACCTGCAAGCGCGGCTGCCATTTCGATTGCTGCGGGAGATGGCTCGCTTCGATTGCCGCAGCCGCGATGAGCTGTACGACGGCATTCAGCGAGCGTTGAACTGGGAGCAATGGCTGCATCCCTCCCAAAGCTTCCGTGTGGATGTAACCGGCTCAGCTCCAGGGCTGAACCACAGCCATTTCTGTGCCCTACAGGTGAAGAATGCCCTGGTGGACCAACAGCGTGATCTTTGGGGGGAGCGATCCTCCATCGATCTGGAGGATCCCGATCTGGCTCTGCACCTCCATCTGAACCGAGGGGAAGCGCTGCTCAGCCTTGATGGCAGCGGCAGCAGCCTGCATCGGCGTGGTTACCGCGCCGCGATGGGGACCGCACCGTTGAAGGAAAACCTGGCGGCAGGCTTGATTCGGCTCACGGGCTGGGATGCATCGGGGCCTCTGGTTGATCCTTGCTGCGGATCCGCCACCCTTTTGATTGAGGCAGCCACGATCGCCCTCCAACAGGCACCTGGCCTCAACCGCAGCTTTGCTTTGGAGGGCTGGGCCGATTTCGAGCCTGAGCTGTGGCGTCAGGAACAAACCCGTGCAAGGCAACGACGCCGTCGCGACGTCGACCTCCCTCCCCTGATCGGTTTTGAACAGGACCCAGCCATTGCCGATCAGGCCCGCGCCAACGTGGCTGCCGCAGGCCTCCAGGGGGTGATCAGCATCGTCACGGGCCATTTCAACCAACAACACCTTCCATCAGGCCAAGGCGTTCTGGTCTGCAACCCTCCCTACGGAGAACGGATCGGCTCCAAGGAGGATCTCGAAGACCTCTACAGCTGCCTGGGTGACTTCGCCAAACAACAGGCTTCGGGTTGGCAACTCTGGCTGCTCAGCGGCAATGCCGAGCTCACAAGAGCTTTGCGCCTGAAAGCCGAGCGGCGGATTCCCATCAACAACGGCGGTATCGACTGCCGTTGGCTGCACTACTCGATTCGCTGATCAAGAGGGCAACATGGCTCATCCGGACCAGCTGATGCCCTTCAGGGGCTGCGGCAGATCAGAATCGGTTGCGCAGTACAACAGCATTGTGCTCAGCTAGAGGATGGTCGCAAGCCATGCTTTCGGGCAGGTCAATCACCCTGTCCTCGCTTCGACCACGTCAACAAAAGAGGCTCCATGTCCACAGAGAAGGAAGTATTAAAAGAAGCTGCCCTTGAGCTTTGGAACACGACCAAAAAGCTGCGCCCCGGTCTGCCCAAAAACGCACGCGCTCAGCTCGTGCTCAAGGCACTGATCACGATTGGGGACCTTCACGACCAGGTTGAAGCCGCCATGGTCCTGGGCTTGATCGATGCCAACGAGCCCGACGATGAGCCCGTGGAAGACGAGCCGACTCCAGATGCCAAGGAGACCGAACAGGACGAAGACCGCAAGACGCCTCGGGCGGTCAGGCGTCGTTCGGGAAGTTAGTAAAAACTCCATCGGTTCGATCTTTTAAATCTATTTCGCCAGGCAATAACCATAAAAAAATGATGTCTTGCTGAAACATATGATCCGACTTGTTATCTGATTAATCCTTTTAGAGAGCCATCCATCTCCCAAAGCAGATCCTCCAGGTCGATTCACATCGTCGACTCACAAATTAATGGTGTTAAATAACTGCTCTGATCAGCTGCTGCCGTTGCCCGTCGATCTGCAGAACTGGACGATCAGCGACCCAACACGGCCCGAAACGTTCTGCTGATGCCCTCAAGAGTTTGAGGCAGGAATGGACCCTTCAGCACTTGACCACCAAGTCGCAGGCTGATTCCAGCCAACACAAGATTGATTGCAGCGAGCACGAGCAGAGCGAACTGAAGCGTCAGACCCCAGGTCGCCTGAATCCAAAGCACCAACGCCACTTCCGCCATCAACAGGGCCAACAGCATCGACGTGCCGCCGATGGCAAGAAACAAGCCGCCGCTGATCAGGCGTCGCTTTTCACGATCAACCTCCTGAAGAGCAATCCGAACGTGGAGGTCCATCACGGAAGCAGCCAGAGCCGAAATCCGTGCCGCCGCCCCCAGGCCGCGTGGTTGTTGCGAGCTGCTCATCGGGACCGTCGTCCACCACTCAGGACCATGCCAAGCAGAACGCCAAAGCCAAGCGCCACGCCGACCGACAAGAGCGGCCTCTGCCGCACAGGCTTCTCGATCCTTGGCCGCAGAGTGCTGTTGAGCTCATCAAGCAGCTGCTCCAGCTGCTCTTCCAATGGCTCCAGGCTGTCGGCCAGATGCCTCCCGCGAGTTCCAGCCGTTTGCATCAACTCCTCAAGCTGTTCGCGCACCCCCTGACTGGTCAGGCCGGTTTTGTCTTCGATGAGACGCACCACCTCATCCATGCTTCCCCGCGTTGCTTCGAGGGTGTGGCGGGCCAACTCCGGCCAGCGCTTCTGGATGGTGGGCAGCAGCGCTTCAAAACGCTCACGAAAGACGTGATCAGAACTGCCGTTGGACTGAGGCGAAGACGAGGCCATGAACAGCCTGATAAATCAAGTCACTTTCAAATCGTAATCAGACTGTCGATACATGCCATCTGGCCTAACGTTTAAAAAAGAAATTCTTCTTGCGATGGCCATCAAAATCAAAGGCATCTTCAGGGGATTATCCAACCCGTAGGGACTGACGGCACAGATTCAATACAGCAATCAAAAAAATATCTTTGACGGCATGATCAAAACATTCAAGAACGATAAATTTCAATTCCCCCCTGGACAGAGATAACTTCTGTAATGGCAAAAATCACCATCACCCTTGTCGACAAAAACGGTGAATCATCACCCTGTGCCTGTTCTGCGGCAAAGACTTGCAAGAATCAGCCAAGCCAGACGAGGGGTTAGGGGGCGATGACCCAGGTTGTGTTGCACATCGGCATGCACAAAACCGCCTCCACTTACATCCAGAAACGGCTGGAGGCGAATCAACCCCTGCTCAAACAGCACGGCATCCGGTTTGACGACGACAGCAAAAACCTGCTGAAACATGCAGCCCGAAGAAATGATTTCGGGCCCTGGAACACCAGGTTGCAGCAGGCCAGAAAGCGCAACGCCGACCTCCTCATCTCAAGTGAGGTGCTCAGCCACCTGCTGGCCGAACCCTGCAACAAGCGAGTTGGGGACTGCATCGGGGACTGGCTGATCCGTCAGTTTCAGCGCCGTGATTGCCGCATCATCTTGGTCGCTTTTCTGCGTGATCAGCCGGGCTTCCTCAATTCCCACTATGCCCAACTCATACGTAATTTCTCGCTGCGCTGCAGCTTTGAGACCTACGCCGAGTCGGTGATGCAGCACCGGCATGCCCGTGGCGAATGCAACCCTGACTACCTGTTCGGCTGGATCCAGCGTTACAGCTCGATCCAGGCCCACTTCGTGCCCTATGGCGGTCGCTCTGGAGATGACCCCTTCCAACAACTCCTCAAGACGTTCGGCGTTCCAACCGCCGCCAACTGGCGTTCGATCCCGCCGGAGAACTCCCAGGCTGGTCGACTGGCTGTGGCCACATCGATCCGCGTGCAGGAGCGCCTCGAGGCTCTAGGCATCCAGTTATCCAGCAAAGCGGCACGACGGCAGGCGACCCATGCACTCCTGCGTCGATCGCGGCGTTATCGCTGGTTCCGAGACCGCTTCAATGGGCTGACACCGGAGCTCTATCAGCGCATTCGCGAGCATTACGGCGCCGTTAACGAGCGCTTCGCCAAAAGGGTGTGGGGTGGATCCAGCTGGACCGCTTTGTTTCCGGACGATCCACCGAAGTCCCAAAAGCCGGTTGGGACATTAAAGCGTTGGTGGGTGGAGTGGGAAAGCCAGGATCTGGCACGCCAGCTGGCGACCGGAAATCAACGATGAGCTGCGTCGACAGCGTCTTGCCCCGCTACAGCCTGCTACGGCATACAGGTGCGCCCAACGATCCCAGCGGCTGTCATTACGACCTGCTGCTCGAAGACGGAGATAGCTGCCGTACCTGGCGCCTTGGAGAGATCCCAACGGCGGATGGCAGCAGCCAGAACGCCACTGCCCTTCACGCCCATCGACTGGCTTGGCTGGAGCCCCGCAGCGCTGCGGTGTCCAACAATCGCGGCTGGGCCGAACGGGTGATGGCAGGCTGTTACGAAGGGAAACTTCCCCAAGATCCCTCGAATCCTGTGGAGATTCAGCTGGTTGAGGGAGATCTGCGGGGACGGCTCCGGATCAGCAACGGGCACTGCTGTCTGTTGCGGACTTGAGCTTTTAAACAGCTCCGCTACTTTCGGGTCGCTTTCAGCTTCCGTTCCTGTTGGTTCACATCAATCAGGTGGGGCTGACGCATTTCAAGTCCTTCGGGGGGGCGATGACGATCCCTCTCGAAGAGGGATTCACGGTGGTGACTGGCCCGAACGGCTCCGGCAAGAGCAACATTCTCGATGGCGTGCTGTTCTGCCTCGGGCTCGCCACCAGCCGCGGCATGCGGGCAGATCGTCTGCCGGATCTGGTGAACAGCGGCATGCTCAAGGCTGGCAAATCAGCCGAGACCACCGTGAGTGTGCGGTTTGATCTCAGCGACTGGACGCCAGATGCTGCCGAAGAGGGCCTGGAAGCCCCAGAGGAGGGGCCCTGGATCCGTGCGGATCAGCAGGAATGGACGGTGAGCCGCCGACTTCGGGTGATGCCGGGGGGCTCATACAGCTCCAGCTACAGCGCCGATGGCATCCCGTGCAACCTGCAGCAGCTGCAGACCCAGCTGAGGCGCCTGAGGATTGATCCAGAGGGCAGCAACGTGGTCATGCAAGGCGATGTCACCCGCATCGTCTCCATGAGCAACCGCGATCGCCGCGGCCTGATCGATGAGCTCGCCGGGGTCGCCCTGTTCGACACCCGCATCGAACAAACCCGTCGCAAGCTCGACGACGTGCAGGAGCGACAGGATCGCTGTCGCCTGATCGAACAGGAACTGCTGAGCAGCCGTCAACGACTGGAGCGTGACTGCGCCAAAGCCCGGCAGTATCAGGAACTGCGGGAAAAACTGCAGCTGGGCAAACGGCAGGAGATGGTGCTGGCCTTTGAAGCCGCCCAGCAAGCCCTCAAGGATCTCGGCCAGCGCCAGCAGGCGATCGAAGCCCAGGAGCAGCGGGACACTGCAGCGATCGTTGAAGCCAGGGAAAACCTCGGCAAGGCCGACACCCATCTGCAGGCCCTGCAGGAGCAAGTGAAAGCTCTTGGTGAAGACCAACTGCTGGCCGTGCAGGCTGAACTGGCCGGTCTCGAGACCCGCGGCCGCGAACTGGATCGGCAGGCCGGACTGCACCAGGAGGAAGGTCAGCGTTTGCAGGGCCTCCGCCACGATCTCGGAGCGCGACGGCAGCAGTGGCAGCAGCACAGCCGTGAGCTGGAAAAGAATCCGAATGAGGCCGCTCTGGCCAGCGCCGAAAGCGAGTGCCGAGGAGCTGAATCAGCCGTTGAGGTTTCGAGGCGGCGGTTGGCGGATGTTGCGGGCCGATCAGGGGCCTGGTTGGACGAACAGAAGCGACGCAGCGAGCGGCGGCAGGAGCTTCAGGCCAGTGTCGACCCCCTTCAGCAGGAACAGCAGCAACTGCAGGAACGGCTGCGACAAGACGCCGAACGGCTCGACGAACTCAGCCGCGAACAGCACCAGGACGGCAGCGAGGAAGAGGCGGTCAAGCAGCGACTCGACGCCCTCGACGCCGAATGGCAAACCGTGCTTCAACGCCTCAGCGACGGCAAGCAGGCCCTGCAGCAAACAGCCGAGTCCCTTGCGGTTCAGCAGCGCACGCGGGCCCGGCTTGATCAGGAGCAGACCCGCCTGGAGCGGGAGATCGCACGCCTGGACAGTCGCCGCGACGCTCTTCAGGAAAGCCGGGGGACCGGTGCCCTGCGCTTGCTGCTGGAAGCGGGCCTCGATGGCATCCATGGTCCTGTGGCGCAACTTGGCGAGGTGGAAGAGCGCCATCGCCTGGCCCTTGAAGTCGCCGCCGGTGCTCGCCTTGGGCAGGTGGTGGTCGATGACGACCGCATCGCTGCTCGAGCGATTGAACTGCTCAAAAGCCGCCGGGCTGGCCGCCTCACCTTTCTGCCGCTCAACAAAATCCGGGCTTCAGGGGGTGCCAATGCCGCCATGGCTCGCGGCTCCAGCCCCAACGCCGACGCTGGCCAGGGTCTGATCGGTCGTGCCGTGCAGCTGGTGCGCTTCGAGCCGATCTACGGCGATGTGTTCGCCTACGTCTTCGGAGACACGCTTGTGTTCCAGGACCTCTCGGCGGCCCGTCAGCGCCTCGGCCGTTCCCGCGCCGTCACCCTGGATGGTGAGCTGTTGGAGAAGAGCGGCGCCATGACCGGCGGCAGCTTTTCCAGCCGCAGCAGCGGACTCAGCTTCGGGCGCAGCAGCGACAGCGATGAGGCCGAGCCCCTGCGTCGCCGGCTTCTCGAGCTCGGCGAAACGATGGTGGCCTGCCGCCGTGAAGAGGCGAAGCTGAGCCAGCTCATCGAGCAACAGAAGCCCGCCGTGCGGGACTTGGAACAACGCCAGGCCGCGCTGGTCGCCGAGCGCAATGCCGCGCATCGCAACCACGGCCCCCTCGTGGAGCGTCATCGTCAGCGTTCGGAACGGCTCGATCGCCTGCAAGCGGATCAAACCGAACAGCAGCAGCGACTGCAGGCCATCGCCAAGGAACTGGAACCGCTGATCGTGGAACTGACGCGGTTGAACCAGGCAGAACTCAATGGCAATGGCAACGACGACGCCGCTGTTTGGCAACAGCTGCAGCAGGACCTCGAAGCCGCTGACGCCACCCTGGAGCAGGCCAGGCAACGACGGGATGAACTGCTCAACAGCCAGCGGGAGCGACAACTGGCTCTGGAGCGCCTGAACGATCAACAGCAAGCCCTGGCAGCTGAAGAACAGCGCCTGCAGGAGGCTGTCCAGGCCCTGGCCACAACCCATGGCTCCTGGCGGCAACAACAACAGGAGCTGCAGGAACAGCGGAGCAAACTCGAAACCGATCAGAAGCAGCTGCAGGAACGATTCGGAGAGCAGCGCCGCGCCAGGGATGCGGCAGAAGCGGACGTCTCCCGGCAGCGCCAGGCCTTGCAGCAAGCCGAGTGGAACCTCGAGCGACTCAAGGAGGAGCGGGAAGGGCTGATCGAGCAACAGCGCAGCGGCAGTTTGCGCCTTCAGGAGATGGAACAGGCCCTGCCGGATCCCTGCCCTGAGATTCCCGAAGCGATGCGTCTGGCAGGACTTGAGGCCCTGCAGGCCGATTTACAGGCGATCCAGCAGCGGATGGAAGCCCTTGAACCGGTGAACATGCTCGCCCTCGAGGAACTGGAGGCACTCGAGCAACGCCTCGCCGAACTCAACGAACGACTGGACGTGCTCGACAAGGAGCGGGAGGAACTGCTGCTGCGCATCGAAACCGTCGCCACCCTGCGCCAGGAGGCCTTCATGGAGGCCTTCACGGCCGTGGATGGCCATTTCCGCGAGATCTTCGCCTCCCTCTCCGATGGCGATGGACATCTGCAGCTTGAGAATCCAGAGGATCCCCTGGAAGGTGGGCTGACCTTGGTGGCCCATCCCAAAGGCAAAGCGGTGCGCCGGCTGGCGGCCATGTCCGGCGGCGAAAAATCCCTCACCGCCCTCAGCTTCCTGTTCGCCCTCCAGCGCTTCCGTCCATCGCCCTTCTATGCCCTCGATGAGGTGGACAGCTTTCTGGACGGGGTGAATGTGGAACGCCTGGCAGCACTGATCGCTCGCCAGGCCAACCAGGCCCAGTTCATGGTGGTGAGTCATCGACGGCCAATGATTGCCGCCTCTCAGCGCACCATCGGCGTCACCCAGGCCCGTGGTGCTCACACCCAGGTGGTCGGTCTTCCGGATGCAGCCTGAGCTGGCGGCTGAGAAGGCTTGCGCCAAAATGGCCGAATGAGTCAGACCCCTTCTGCGAACGACGCCCTGGTCGGCGTACCAAGCGACCGACTGTGGTTGCGCTCAGAGTTGATGGGCACCCAGGTGATCACCCGCGATTCAGGACGTCGCCTGGGCGTGGTCGGGGAAGTGATCGTGGACATCGACCGCAGGGAGGTGGTGGCCGTTGGGTTGCGTGACAACCCCCTGACCCGTTTCCTGCCGGGCCTGCCTCGTTGGATGCCGTTGGATCGCATCCGCCAGGTGGGTGATGTAATTCTTGTGGATTCCGCCGATTCCCTCAGCGAGGGATTCAATCCGGAGCGCTACAGCCGGGTTATCAACAGTCAGGTGATCACCGAATCCGGACGCCAGCTGGGCAGGGTGTTGGGCTTCGCCTTCGATATTGAAACCGGGGAACTCACAACCCTCGTGATGGGAGCCCTCGGAGTTCCCCTGCTGGGTGAAGGCGTTCTCAGCACCTGGGAGATGCCCGTTGAGGAGATCGTCAGCAGCGGGCCGGATCGAATCATTGTTTATGAGGGCGCTGAGGACAAGCTCAAGCAACTCAGCAGTGGTGTGCTGGAGAAGCTGGGCGTCGGCGGCCCCAGCTGGGAGGAACAGGAGCGGGAGCGTTATCGCGTCAATCTGGTTCCGGTCGAAAACCAGCTCGGTGCCGGTCAACCCGTCGAACAGGAGCAACGACGGCTGAAAGCCTCCGAAAGCGAGCGTTTTGAAGCCGATGAAGAGCTGGAGTACGTCGAACTGGAGGATCGCCGTCAGGAACCGACATCGCGCAGGTTGTATCTCGATGAACCGGAGGATCGTTACCGTCCTCGCGAGGAACCCATTGATCGCTACGGATCCCGGGACGACGAACCCATCGACCGCTACAGAGCACCAAACGAGGAGCGCTACGAGCCTGAGCCAGCACCGAGACGCGTCGTACCAGCGTCACGTCGACCGGTGCAGCAACCCGGTGAGCCCCTCGATGTGGAGCCATTGCAACGTCGGCAGGACGAACCACGTCTCGAGGTCGAGGAGCGCCGCGAAGAAAGCCGGGACGACAGCCGGGACGACAGCCTCGACGATCCCTGGTGATGCGGTTCAATGCGAACGTCTTCAGTGCGGATCCCTTGTGAGCACAGCGCCTGTTCGCCGACCTGAACGTCGACTTCGCGCCGTACCAAGACAAAACTCCAGCACGCGAATCACTCCGGAACTGATCTACCGGGGGCTGGTGTTGGTCATGCTTGGAGTGATTGCCCACGCCGTGGCAAAGCCCTCAGCGCTCGACCGCTGTATTCGCAGTCGTTACCAGCAGGTCTTGGACAGCCATCAGCTCAGCGACCATCAGATCACCAAAGAAATCCGTCAAAGCGAATTCAACAAAGCCACCAATTTCTGCAATGGCGGCAGCGGCCGACTGAGCTGGAGCAACTAACGCCTCAGCGTTGTTCAAACGTCAGAGACGCACTGTTCACGCAATAACGCTGGCCTGTGGGTGCCGGGCCATCCGGAAAGACATGGCCGAGGTGGGCATCGCAGCGGGCGCAATTGATTTCGGTCCGAACCATGCCATGGGCGAGATCCTGCTTCGTGGTGATCGCTCCCGGGGAAACGCCTTCCCAAAAACTTGGCCAACCAGTGCCGGAGTCGAATTTGGTCTCTGAGCTGAACAAAGGAGATCCGCAGCAGACGCAGTGGTAAATGCCAGTGGCCTTGTTGTTCCAGAAGGCCCCAGTGAACGCCCGTTCAGTTCCGCCGCAGCGCGCCACTTGATATTGCTCGGGTGTCAGGGAGGCCTTCCATTCCTCGCTGCTGCGCTGGAGGCGCTCAGGGCTGGTGGTCATCACAACTCGCACGTGCGGGTGGCACCCTAAGCAGATTCAATCGCCTTGGGCAGCAAGGCCCGAACCTCCTCGGCCAGAGCATCGACAGCACCAGGGCGTCCCCGCAGAGATCGCAGATCCTCACGCTGCCCCTCCAGCCGCTCGGGAGCAGCAAGCCATGAAGCGGCCTCCTCAGCGATCTGCTGAGGAGTGATCGCCCCCACCCGCTCGGGAACCACCACCCGTCCCGCATGGATGTTGGGCCATGCCATCAACCCGTTGTGACGAAGGCGCCAGAGGGTGAGCAAGACACCAATCAAACGCCTCAACCCCGGCAGACGGGCCAGCAGACCCAGGCCCCCATCCCAGGCCTGCATGACCTCCAGATGCTGGGTTGGGACGAGCACAATCATCGGCACCGCCAAAGCCCCGAGTTCAGCTGTGTTGGCACCCACTGTTGTGAGGGCCAGATCGCACTGGCTGAGGGCGGCATGGGCCGGATGCTGCGCAATCAATTCGATCCGGGTGCCGGCTGCCGTCACAAGCCATCCCTCACCAACCTCAGTCACGGTGACCCCATAGTCTGCGGCGATCGGGTTCTCCTGACCGGCAAATCGCAACAACTCCGCCACGCTGGTGGTCGGGGCGACCGGGAGAAGAAAGCGACACGCTGGCCGTTGCCTGGCCAGGCGGTCGGCCGTGTCCAACAGAAACGGAACACCGATCGACAGCTTGGCTCGCTTGGAACCTGGCAACAGCGCCACCCACTCGCCGTCGGGGAGTGGGTCATCTCCGCGGGCGAAGGATGAGAGGTCCGCCATCAGATCACCCACCACTCGGCAGCGAGGGCGCTGAGCCAGCGGCAGCTGATCGCGCACAGTCTCGGACATGGCCGCCACCCGATCGTTCCAGCCAGGCCAGCGGGCCACCCATTCCGCATAGGTGATGTGGCGGTATCCCAGTCGAGCCGAAAGAAGAACGGTCCAGAACTGATCACCGCCTAGAAACACCACAACCCCCCGGCGCGGCCAGGGGCCAAAACGGCGGGGACGCAACAACAGGCTCCAGAAATGGCGGGCCGGCAGGATTCGCTCGAACTGTCGCCAGGGTCGCGCCGCCTCCACCTCGTGACCGGTGGCATTCGGACAGGGCACCAGCACCAGCTGCAGCGACATCAACGCTTCAGGAGTGCGCGGACGCAACGGCAAGGTGGCGTGCAGACGCTCAGCCAGTGGACGTACCCAGGTCGTGAGCTCGCCTGGTCCGTTGCTGACCAGAACGACGGCGAGTCCCGAATCGGCCTGCGCTGGACTAGCCAAGGAAAAGGAAGTGCGGATGGCGAGACTTGAACTCGCAAGGCCGAAGCCACACGCCCCTCAAACGTGCGTGTCTACCAATTCCACCACATCCGCGTGGTCGATTCGGCCTCTCGGACCGGATCGAGAAAGGATCATACCGACCGGTGGAGCGGCTTCTGCTCGCGCTGATCGTCGCTGATACGATCCGGCCTCTGGCCTATCTGCTGCGGGATGCCCATCGGCAAAGTCCTGATCGCCAACCGCGGCGAAATCGCTCTCAGGATTCTTCGCAGCTGTCGAGAATTAGGGATCGCCACTGTCGCGGTTTACAGCACCGTCGATCGCGATGCGCTGCACGTCCAACTGGCCGATGAAGCCGTATGCGTCGGAGAGGCTCTCAGCAGCAAGAGTTATCTGAACGTCCCCAACATCCTGGCGGCAGCGACATCCAGGGGAGTCGACGCCATCCACCCCGGCTATGGCTTCCTGGCTGAAAACGATCGTTTCGCCGAGATCTGCCGGGACCATGGCATCACCTTCATCGGCCCCTCCCCCCACGCCATCCGGTCCATGGGGGACAAGTCAACGGCGAAGACCACGATGCAGGCCGTCGGGGTGCCGACGGTTCCAGGCAGCGAAGGGCTGTTAGCCAGCCCCCAGGAAGCAGCCGAGCTGGCGGCCCAGATGGGCTACCCCGTGATGATCAAGGCCACAGCCGGGGGCGGCGGTCGCGGCATGCGACTCGTGCCAGGGCCTGACCAGCTGGACAATCTGTTCAAGGCCGCTCAGGGCGAGGCCGAGGCCGCCTTCGGCAATCCCGGCCTGTACATGGAGAAATTCATCGACCGGCCCCGTCACGTTGAAGTTCAGGTGCTCGCCGACCGCCATGGCAACGTTGTTCATCTCGGAGAGCGGGACTGCTCGATTCAGCGGCGCCACCAGAAGCTTTTAGAGGAGGCACCAAGCCCTGCTCTTGATCCTGAGCTGCGTCGCCGAATGGGGGAAGCCGCTGTCGCCGCAGCCCGCAGCATCGAATACGAGGGAGCCGGAACGGTGGAGTTCCTGCTGGATCGCAGTGGCGGGTTCTATTTCATGGAGATGAACACCCGCATCCAGGTGGAGCATCCCGTCACTGAAATGGTCACGGGAATCGATCTGATCGCCGAACAACTGCGCATCGCCGGCGGTGAGCCGATCAGTGTGCGTCAGGAGGAGATCCGGATGAACGGTCACGCCATCGAGTGCCGGATCAATGCCGAGGATGCCACCCACAACTTCAGACCGGCACCGGGGCGGATCACAGGATGGCTGCCGCCAGGCGGGCCGGGTGTGCGAGTCGACAGCCACGTCTACACCGGCTACGACATCCCGCCTTTTTACGACTCACTGATCGGTAAGTTGATCGTCTGGGGGCGAGACCGCAACAGTGCGATGACCCGAATGAAACGGGCCCTGAATGAATGTGCAGTGACGGGAATTCCCACCACCGTTGAATTTCACCTGGACCTGCTGGAACGCCGGGAGTTCATCGAGGGGGACATTCACACCAAATTCGTCGAACAGGACATGCTCAACTGAGTGCCGCTGCTTCAGCCAGCTGCCAGTTGTGAGCGAAGCAGGATCTGAGAGAGCAGGCCTTGCTGGCCCACAAGCAGTTCTCGAATCAGGCTGACCAAGCCAACCCAGATCACAGGAGTGACATCCACTCCGCCGATGGGTGCCACCAGTCGCCTGGTGAAAGACAGCACGGCCTCGGTGGGCCAGGCGATCAGGGGCCAGGCTCCCTTGCTGAGATCGACCTGTGGATACCAGGTGAGAACGATCCGCAGGAGAAAGGCCACAGTCCAAAACGCCAGCAGCAACCCGAGTCCCAGGTGAATCGCTGGAAGGAGCTGAAGGAGCAGTGGCGTCACAAAGATCAACGCAATGGACGTCGCATCGTAGAAAGCGGGTCCTTCTCCTTAAGATCAACGCGGTACAACCGCAGAACACCTCAGCGCCATGACCCCCTCTCTGTCCAATTTTCTGAGCAGCCTGATCTGGGGAGGCGTGATTGTGGTGGTGCCTGTCACGATCGGCCTGATCCTCGTCAGCCAGACAGACCGTCTCGATCGCAAACTCTGAATCTTCACTGGCGTCCCTCGTAAACTGAGGACCACGAAGGGGCGGATCCTTGGTTAACGCCAGTCTCAACTGGGCCAGCATCGTGGGAATCGTGCTGGCCGTTGGTGGAGCTTTGCTCTACTTCATGAGGTCGTTTAAGCCAGCACTAGCAAGGGATTACGACGTTTTCTTCGCGGCGATCGGCTTGCTTTGCGGTGGAATTCTGATCTTCCAGGGATGGCGGCTCGACCCAATCCTTCAGTTCGGACAATTTCTGCTGGCTGGAACAACCGTGTTCTTCGCCTACGAGAGTGTTCGACTCCGCGGTGTTGCAACGGAGCAGGCCAGACGTTCGGCCTATTTCGATGATGAGCCGGCACCCTCACGCAGCCCGGCGGGAGGACTAAGCGGTGGATGGGACGAGTCCTATGAGCGCTTCGACGAACCTCAGCCTCTGCGTCGACGCTTCAACGGCAGGGATGAGGAACCTGAAGAGCGAACGGAAGAAGACTTCTACCGTCCCAGACGCGTCAGCCGTGCAGCGATTCCAGAGCAGGCCGCCAGCCGCCGGCCGCGCGACCGAGATGACGCACAAGGCGACTGGGACCGGGATGACGAACGCAGCCGCCGTCTAGCGCGGTTCCGTGCAGGCGAGGAAACCAGTGATCGACGCCCGGACTTTGGCGACCGTCGCAACCAACGCGATGTGCAAAAACGTGGGAGTCGGCCGAGTGGTCGAACCAGCAGCCCTGATCGAGCCAACAGCCCTGATCGAGCCAAGAGACCTGATCGAGCCAACAGCCTTGATCGAGAGCCTCGCGACACACCCCGCGGCGCCCCTGTGAAGCCGGCCGCCGAAGATGCCGCCTTCAGTCCAAGACAAAGTTCAAGGCCACGTCAGACCACGCCAGGCGAAGGGCCTTCCGTGAGTTCCGCTGCTGGCAGCCGGCCAACGCCGCGGAGTTCCCGACCAAGGGACAACAGCCCGAGGGACAACAGCTCCCGCTTCGACGACTGAAACGCCTTACCGGTCCCCTACTGCTCTCGTTGATCGTGCTGACGATCAGCGGCTGCGCCGGGCGCAGCGAACGGACCGCTGGTTCATTGCCGGATCGCAGCCAGCAGGACCCTGCGATCAGTGGAGATGGACGCCTGCTGGCCGTGATCACTGAACGGCGCGGGCGCCCAAGTGTTCAGCTGAGAAATCTCCAGGACGGCCGCATCCTGCCCCTGTCCCAGCTCAATCGTCACCAGCCCCACAGTTCACCCTCCCTGAGCTGGAACGGGCGGTACCTGGCCCTGATCACCCAGAGGGGACAGCGCCGGCTGGCCGTCGTGGCAGATCGTCTCACCGGTCGACTCCATCCTTTGCCACTCCCCGGCGGGAGAGATCCCGTGAAGCTCAGCCTTGCTCCCGATGGCAGCCAGCTGGCGCTGCAGGTGGCGGATCAGGGGCAATGGCGGGTGGAGCTGCTGGACCTCAGTCCCATGCTGGAAGCGGATCGTCCAGGGGGCGCCAGGACGACGACACCCACCACCAATCCGTCGCCATGAGGGGGCCTTGGGCTGCGCTTCTCCTGCTGCTCATCATCGGTTGCAGCGATCCGCGTCCGCAGCCACGCAGCGATCTCAATGGCCTGCTTCGTCAGGCCGGCAGCCGCCGGGACCCAGCCCTTGGCCAGCGTTGGCTGGCGAGCCTCACGCAACGCGGCGGACGGGAGCGCATTGAGCTGATCGATCTGCGCAATCGCAAACCCGTTCCGCTTCCAGGGTTGAACCGGGCTGATGGCCAACCGATCGATGTCTCCGTCAGTGCCGATGGGGAGAGGCTGGCAGTTGTCGAGCAACGACAGGGCCGCACCGAATTGTTGCTGTACCGGCGGAGTCAGGCCGCTGTTCAGAGAATTCCCATCGAACCAGCCGGCGTCCCGCGAGCCGTCAGTCTTGATGCTCAGGGGAAACGGCTCGCCGTACAGATCAGCCGCGACGGCCGCTGGCAGGTGGACCTGATCCGACTGCCCTGATCAGCGAACCAACCCGGCCCAATGAAGAAAACTGTCACCGCTGAGGGCCTCGATCAGGAGCACCGCCGCAAATCCCAACATTGCGAAGCGGCCATTCACCCGCTCCGCGTAGGCGCTCCAGCCGAAGGCGGGGACATCCGTCGTGGTGGCTGATGTCGTCGTTTCCGCTTTCGTGGGATCGCTCGGGGACTCAGAAGGGCTGTTGGTCATCCGAGGGATTCAGGGACGTCCGAAGTCATAGCTGGCGGCGGGGATCAGCCGCCATTCCCCCGTGCCGGACAGGTCCAGCACGGTGTCGTGAAACGACTTCAGGGTTGGCCTGTGTCCAACACTGATGAACGACACCTCGCGATCGCGCAGAAGGTCGTAAAGGCGAGATTCCGTTTCCACATCCAAGGCACTCGTGGCCTCATCAAGCACCACAACCTTGGGCGAATTCAGCAGCAGCCTGGCAAAGGCCAACCGTTGCTGCTCTCCAAGAGACAGCAGCCGCGGCCAGTCCTGCTTGATATCAAGATCGGGGTAGCGCTGCATCAATTTGCCAAGCATCACCTGATCGAGAACAGCACGCAGCTGGTCGTCGCTGAAGCGGGCCTGATCGAGGGGATAGCAGAGCTGTTCCCGCAGGGAACCAAGCGCCATGTACGGCTTTTGCGGGATGAACAACAGATCACCCTGCCCAGGGGATTCCACCGTGCCCGTGGGCGATCCCCAGAGTCCACTCACCACACGGAGCAGAGAGGTCTTGCCACATCCGGATGGTCCAACGACGAGAAGTCCTTCCGATGGTTCCAGTGAAAAGCTCAGATCGCGCACCAGGACGTTGTCCGTCCGAGGCGTTTTGACCGTGACACCTTTCAACGCCAATCGATCGGAAGGAACAATCTTGGGGACAAAGTCACTCCATTCCTCGGGATCCAGATTGGACACATTGGATTGAAAGCCCTCCAGCCTGTTCACCGAGGCGGAGAAGCGGGCCAGTGCTTCGATGTTGTAAACGATGAAAAACAATGAGCTTTCAACGAGGTTGTAAGCGACATTGGCTTGTGCGAAGCCGCCATAGTCCATCTCACCTGCGAGGATCGGTGCCGCAAGAATTAGATAGGGGATGAAATTACTGGCGTAAATACTGGATCTTTGCAGCACCCTTAGAAGCACCTCCCAGACAATAAGCAGATTGAAGTTTTCAACCGCCGTGGCGAGTCGCCGCGTAACTTCTTTCGACTCCTGTTGCTCTCCTGCGTAGAAAGCGATGGATTCGGCATTGTCACGGATCCGCACCAATCCGTAACGAAAATCGGCCTCGTAACGGAGCTGGAAATTGTTTAGTCGCACCAACTTCCTACCGGACACGATCATCAAAATCGAGACGGCGGATGCGTATACAAGCAAAGCTGAGGTTAAACTTTCACTAACGGAATAAAGTATAAGAATATTGAGAGAAAAAGTTAAAATTGAATCAAAAATATTGATCGCAAATTGCAAAGCTTGCGCTGTAAAATCTTTAACATCTTCAGAAATCCTCTGATCAGGATTATCAACATTTGTAGCCTGCTCATCATTGGGATTGAGGACGTAATATGCCCGGTCCCGCAGGTAGTCATCCACCAGATTCAGCGATAACCACTCGCGCCAAAACAGTCCCAATTTCTGGGTGAAATAAAACTGAAAGCTGCGAATCGGCAGGGCGACCGCAAAGCAGATGCCATACACCCAGAGGTTGCGATAGGACGCATCACTATCCTTGGAAATCAGAGCATTGGTGAGATCCCGAGCAATGAAGGTAATTCCTGCATTGATACCGTTAACACTCAACAGCATCAGGATGATCAGCCCGAGAAATAACCAAGGCAGCCAACGGCGCTGACGCAGACGCAAGCGATAGGCAATGAAACAGCCGACGCCCAATGCGAACAGCAAGAGAATGAATTGCCCCCAACAGAGCAGACCAAGCCCAGAACTTTTTAGAAAGGGCGTGAGGGTGCTGATCGGAACGGTCCAAAACCGGGAGAGTCCGATGACCATCGCGAACTGATTGGCAGCCAGGGCTGGAGCCACAACTCCCACCAGGGCAAACAGGCCCGAGATGGCGAACTGCACTGTGAGGCCCCAGCTGATGATCAGCGACGGGAAACAGAGCCAAGCCTTGGTTGAGAAGCCGCGCCGCAAGCGGTCCTGACAGATCAGGGAGATCACCAGAGCAACGGGATAAATCCCAAGAGACAGCTGTCCCCACGACACGATGTCGATGATCGGCAGTGACCAGAGCGAAGCGATCGCCCCCTGCACACCCCCCAGGTACTGCGAGGTGAGTTGCGGCCAAACAACCCCCAGAAGCGCCATCAAACCGGACAGCAGCCCAAGCACCGTCCCTGCAACGCAGAAGAGCAGAGACAACAGAAGCAGAGCAAACTGCCAGCCGTTGCTGTCGCTGTAAGGCAGGAAATAGGGCTGGGAGAGGCGACGCAACCTCGTCAGCTGAACCCGAAACGACTGCAGGGACGCCATAAACTCAACTTCCTGCAAGTCATTCTGGCGACTACTCGCCGCCATGGACGTCCCCAATCAGCCTGGAGGCCAGGTCAGGGGACGACCGCCAATGACATGCACATGCAGGTGGAAAACGGTCTGCCCAGCAGCAGCGCCGCTGTTGACCACCGCGCGCCAGTCCTCAAGTCCCTCCCGCTTCGCCAGCTTGGCTGCCACTAAGAGCAGATGCCCCAGAAGTGCTTCATGCTCCGCAGCGGCGGAACGCAGGCTCTCGATCGGCTCGCGGGGGATCACCAGCACGTGGACAGGGGCCTGGGGAGCAATGTCACGAAAGGCCAGACAACGGTCGTCGCTGTAGACCTCATCACACGGAATCTCGCCACGGAGAATTTTCCCGAAAATCGTGTCGTCCGCCATGGATCGGGGGAGAAGGAACTGCCAAAAGCTGGGACAGGCAGGGCATGGATTTGATACCTCTCCCTAGTCCTTGCCGATGCTGGCACGTTGTCTGAGTGCATCCCTTCAGGGCCTCGAGGCCCGTCCTGTCACGGTCGAAGTGGATCTGGCCCCGGGCCTGCCCGGAGTTCAACTGGTGGGACTGCCGGACAAGGCGATCCAGGAATCGAGGGAACGGGTGCGTTCAGCGCTTCGCAACAGTGGGTTCCGGGGCCCGTTGGTTCGGGTTGTGATCAATCTGGCCCCAGCCGATGAACGCAAGGAGGGTCCCTCCTTCGATCTCCCGATCGCCCTGGCCCTGCTGGTGGCGAGTGGCCAGCTGGATGCTCCGCTGCTGGATGGACTGTGGTGTGCCGGGGAACTGGGCCTGGACGGCCGCCTGCGGCCATGCCGGGGCGTGATCGCCATCGCCGAACTGGCGGCTCGGAAAGGCGCCAAGGCTCTGCTGGTGCCCCCGGACAACGCCATTGAAGCCGCCCTGATCCCAACGCTCACGGTGAGAACCGCCCAGGGGCTGCGCGAACTGGTGGACGAGCTGCAGCAACGGCGCCCAGGGCTCACCGTGTCTCCGGCGAGTCAGCCGGCAAAGGCCATATCCGGAAACAGCCCTGACTTACCGGACAGCGAAACCGGAAGCCAGGCCCTGGCCCTCGCGGCCGCCGGGGGGCATCACCTGCTGCTGGTTGGCCCGCCGGGCTGCGGAAAAACCAGGCTGGCCCAGTCCCTGCCCCGACTGCTGCCGCCCCTGGAGAGCAATGAAGCGCTGACCGTCACCAAAATCCATTCAGTGGCCGGGATGTTGTCGCAACCAGCGGATCTGCAGCGGCAGCGCCCCTTTCGAGCACCCCACCACCGCTGCACCGCCGCCGCCCTGCTTGGAGGCGGTCTCCATCCCATGCCCGGTGAACTGAGCCTGGCCCACGCGGGAGTTCTGTTTCTGGACGAGATGGCCGAATTCCCCAGGTCCGTTCTCGACCAGCTCCGCCAGCCTTTGGAAGAGGGTCAGATCCGGCTCAGCACGGCACGGCGCAGAGCCACCTTTCCCTGCTCCATCACCCTGGTGGCTGCGACCAACCCCTGTCCATGCGGGTGGCATGGCGACAGCCGTCATGCCTGTCGTTGCACTGAAAGTCAAAGGCGGCGCTACTGGCAGCGACTGTCAGGCCCCCTGCTGGATCGCATCGATCTGCAACTGCGGCTCGAACGGCCAACAGCACGCTGCATACGCGCCACGATCGCCAGTGAACCAGCGACGAATTCCGGTTCCCGCTGGATCTCCGCAAACCGCATCGAATCAGCACGGGAACGCATGCGAAAACGCAATCCAAAGGGCTGCTCCAACAAGCAGCTGTCCGCCAAACAGCTTGGAGATGGCGGTGGATTTCATCCTGAAAGCCTGCGCCTCTGGGAGCACATCGTTGAAAAACGCTCACTCTCAACCCGCAGTGGTCTGCAGTTACTGCGGGTGGCACGCACCATTGCCGATCTGGATCAGATGGAGACGGTGCCAGATGAAGCCATCGCACAGGCCAGTTTCTTTCGCTGTTCAGATCTCTTGATCCCGGCCAGTTCCTACTGATCCGTTCGCCTTACTCCGCTTCCGCTGTGGAATCGCGGTAAAGATAAATGTGGCCCAGAGCTTTCTTGCCGTAGGCACGGCGCATCAATGACCAGCCCGGTTCGAAGTTCAGCTTGAGAAAGCCACTGGCATTTCCACCGGATCGAGCCACCAGGTAGCTCTTCTGGGATCGGTCCCGGGTTGGGGTCGCCAAGAGCTCGATGTCGTTGGTGGTCTTAACGACTACAAGCCGGTAACGGGTCCCCAGATCGTTGCCTCCAATCCGCAGGGAATAGCCGTTCCCATCGATGTAGCGATTGCAGATTCCTGTGAAATCGAAGGTCGACAGAAGGGGGTCCACCACAGCAGGGCTGCCGGTGCCGCTGGAATAACAGGGCCGCTTCTCACTGCGCTGCTCATAGATGTTGAGCTGGGAGCGTTCGCCTGCTCCGATCGGCGCCGCCACCAGGATGAATTTGGATTGATCAACGGGAATCGCATTGAACAACGAGCCCTGAGCGAAGGAGGACGGGACTCCAGCGACAAGGCTCAACAAAGAGAGTCCAGCTGCAGGAAGAAAACGCGCCAACACATCCATTGGGAGAGTTCTTCGGATCGTAAAAGTCATCGACTTGGGCGTCCCGTTCGATCAGGCCGGTTTGTTGAGGCGAATCGCTACAAGAAGTGTCCCAACCGTTCCTGGGACCGCCAACGCAAGAATCCAGCTCGTGGTGGTCACGCCCAGATCGGGATCTCCATAAGCCAGTTCGAAGACGCAACCGGTGCTGGCGATGCCGAGCACACAGGCCAGGGCCAGGAACACGCCGGCGAGGGGTTTCATCGGCATTGAATCAGCTCAGGAAACGGACTGAACATGCTGGCGCTGGAAGCCGTGCTCCTTGAGCTCCTTCTGCAAGCCAGCCTCATCTGTCACACGATCGACAAACAACACGCCATTGAGGTGATCCATTTCATGCAGGATGCAGCGGGCCATCAGCCCGTCCGCCTTCATCTTCCTGGGACGTCCCATCTCATCGCGGAAGCTGAGCTCAATCGCCGTTGGTCGCACCACATCGAGATAAACCCCAGGGATGCTCAGACAACCCTCTTCATAGGTATCGAGTCCTGCACTGGCTAAGCTGATCTCAGGGTTGATCAACACCAGCGGCGGTGTTGTGGGGTTGTCGAGATCAAGGTCAATCACGAGCAGCTGCTGGTGCACCCCCACCTGAGGGGCCGCCAGTCCAATCCCCTTTGCGGTGTACATGCTGCGCAGCATGTCCCTGGCCAGATCGCGCACCTGTTCATTCACCTTGCCGATGCGGCGGGCGGGCTGACGCAGCACCTCGGCTCCGAGGGTGTGGATCTCCAGTGGGGGAGTCTCCAATCCCTCCTTCGGCACCAACATGGTGTCCCTGGATTTATCCGCCGCGCGGGCCAAGTGAGCGAAGCTTCCAGCCAAGAATCACCCTCCGTCGGTCCCGCATGTTAAGCGGCTTGAATCGATCGCCATACCCCGAGGCCATGCCGTTGTCGCCACTGCCCGTCGATCAGGCCGTGGGGCGCTTGCCAGGCCTCAAGGAGCCGCGACTGCTGCCTGGGCACGATGGATACTGCTGGCTGCTG
The DNA here is from genome assembly GCF_000515235.1 of Synechococcus sp. CC9616. NCBI lineage: Bacteria > Bacillati > Cyanobacteriota > Cyanophyceae > Synechococcales > Synechococcaceae > Synechococcus > Synechococcus sp. CC9616. The sequence continues at coordinate 1,588,066 of NZ_KI911558.1, forward strand.
TGGCTGGAGCAGAGACCCCAGGAACGGGGGCGAACCACCGCCCTGATCCGTCGCTTCGGAGCCGCCAGCTCCACCGCATTCGAGCTCACACCCGCACCAATCAACCTGCGCAGCCGCGTCCACGATTACGGCGGCAACGTCCTCGCCGCCGGCTTGGACAACGACCGGCTGACGCTGGCCTGGGTCAGTGGAGGCAACCTCTGGAGGCAGGCATGGCAACTGCCCACCGACGAGCTGGCAGCGCCAACGGCCATGGGCGATCCCGTGCAGCTGACACGCGCGGACAACAGTGATTTCGCCGATGGATTGCTGGACCTGAAGCGCCGTTGCTGGATCGGCGTCCGCGAAATCGATGGACGCGACGCGCTGATACGCATCGATCTCGACCAGCCTGTGCAAGACCCTGAACAACTGCACCAGCCGGCTGATTTTCTTGGCTACGCCTGCCTGAGTCCTGATGGCGATCAGCTGGCCTGGCTGGAATGGCAGCAGCCGGCCATGCCATGGGACAGCAGCCAGCTTTGGCTGGCTGACATCGATCCCGATGGCGGGCTGCAGACACCCCGCTGCATCGCCGGCGGCGATGGGATCTCCGTGTTCCAGCCCCAGTGGCTTCCTGATGGACAGCTGCTCGTCGCCGAGGACAGCAGTGGCTGGTGGAATCTGATGCTGCGGCAGGGTCAGGAATGGCGACGCCCCTGGCCATTGGCAGCGGAAACCGCCATGCCTCAGTGGGTCTATGGAATGAGCACCACGGCCTGGGATGGCGAAGCCCTTCTTGCAGCGGTGTGCGCCGAGGGGGCCTGGTCGCTGAAGCGCCTCTGGCTGGACGGCCGCGTTGAATCAGTGGAGCAACCCTTTGATGATCTCGCCGGACTGCGGGCGAACAACGGTTGCGCCGTGGCCGTGGCCAGCAACAGCTGCACCGGTGCAGGACTCCTGGAACTCACCCTGACGGGCCAGGTCGAATGCGCCTGGACCCATGCAGCCGCCGTGACGGCTGTTCTCAAGGAGGCTGAGATCAGCCGGGGAGAACCCCTCTGGTTTGACGGTCACGACGGCCGGCCAACCCATGCCTGGTATTACCCACCCAGCGCGGCAGTGGATGGTGCGGCGCCACTGTTGGTGAAAAGCCACAGCGGACCGACCGCCATGGCCCGCCGCGGCCTGAGCCTTGCGATTCAGTACTGGACCTCCCGCGGCTGGGGGGTGGTCGATGTGAATTACGGCGGCTCCACCGGTTTTGGCCGGGCCTACCGGGAGCGACTCAACCGAGGCTGGGGCGTTGTGGATGTGGCGGACTGTGCTGCTGCGGCCCAAGCTCTGATCCGCGCCGGGCGGGCCCATCCGGAGCAGATCGCCATTGAAGGGGGCAGCGCTGGCGGCTTCACAACCCTGGCCTGCCTCTGCTTCACCGATGTGTTCCGCGCCGGTGCCTGCCGTTACGCCGTTTGTGATCTCGCCGACATGGCGGAGGACACCCATCGATTTGAGGCCCGGTATCTCGATCAGTTGGTGGGGCCATGGCCTGACGAACAGGAGACCTATGCGGCCCGTTCACCGCTGCAACACGCTGACCAGATCCGCTGTCCCGTGTTGTTTTTCCAGGGAATGAAGGATCGCGTGGTCCCGCCTGCACAAACGGAACGCATGGCATCAGCCCTGCGTCACAACGGCATCGCCGTGGAGGTGCGCCTGTTTGAAGACGAAGGCCATGGATTCCGGGACAGCGCCGTCCAGATTCAGGTGCTGGAAGAAACGGAAACCTTTTTCCGGCGCCATCTCGGACTTTGATCGTTGACAACGGTCCAACCCAGCTGAAACTGCAGACGTTGCGCGATTTAGAGCCTCAACGCGATGTCGTTCTTTCAACGCTGGCTGCGTGAATTCACCCAATTCTTGTTCAGCAAGGGGAATGCCCTGGACTTTGCTATCGGCGGTGTGGTCGCCGTTCAGTTCAACCAGATCGTGAACACCATCACGGGCGATTTGCTAATGCCCCTGATCAACCCATTGGTGCCTCAGGGAGATTGGAAGGATCTGAGCATCCCCTATTTCGGAGGGGAGATCGCTGTCGGCAAGTTGATGGACGTCACCTTGAACTCTCTCATCGTTGGCTGGGCATTGTTTTTCATCGTCAAAACCATCAAAAAGTTGGAACACCTAGCTCATAAACCCAATAGCGAATCCAATGCAGACGGCTGATTGAGAGCAGGCTCTCGCTTGTGGGTTGCCCCTCAGGTGTGAGCCTTGAGAAAATCGACCGTGGAAGCGAGTTCCTCACTGAAACAGTCGATTTCATCGATTGTTGTGATGAAACTGAGGCTTGCCCGGGCTGATGCAGTGACGCCATACAAGCGATGCAAAGGCTGGCAACAGTGGTGCCCGCTGCGAATGCAGATGCCTGACGCATCCATCAGAGCGGCGATGTCATTGGCATGAACGCCATCAACCAGGAAGGTGGCCAGAGCGCCGCGCTCCGGTTGTTGATCAGGCGTGGGGCCAAGGATCCTTACGCCATCGATCGCCTCCAGCCTGGCGAACAGATGACGGGTGAGTTCAGCCTCCCAGGACTGAATGTCCTTGAGACCAATGTCCTGCAGGTAACGCAGCGCAGCACCCATGCCCACGGCTTCACCAATGGCGGGGGTCCCGGCCTCGAACTTATGGGGCAGATCCGCCCAGGAGCTGCTCTCCAGAAACACATCCTGAATCATTTCGCCGCCGCCAAGGAACGGAGGCATCGCCTCGAGCAACGCCTCACGAGCCCAGAGGAAACCCATGCCGGTGGGACCACAGAGCTTGTGCGAGGAACCCACCAGGAAGTCGGCATCTAGATCCGAAACGTTGATGGGCTGATGGGCCAGGCTTTGGCAGGCATCCACCAGCACAAGGGCACCAACCTGGTGGGCTGCGGGGATCACATCCCCGAGCGGATTGCAGCAACCGAGGGTGTTGCTGACGTGCACCAGGCTCACGAGGCGGGTGCGGTCGCTGAGCTTGGATCGAAAATCTTCGAGATCCAGACGGCCGTCATCGGTGAGCCCGACATGACGGAGCCGGCAACCAGTGCGCTGAGCCAGCAGCTGCCAGGGCACCAGATTGCTGTGGTGCTCCATCACGGTGAGCAGCACCTCATCGCCCTCTTTGAGGTTGGCGTCGCCCCAACTGCGAGCCACGAGATTGATCGCCTCACTGGCATTGCGGGTGAACACGATCTCCCGCGCACTGGCTGCTCCGATGAAGCTGGCCGCTGTGCTGCGAGCGGCCTCGAAGTCCTCGGTGGCTCGGGCACTGAGCTGATGGGCACCGCGGTGAACGTTGGCGTTATCGCAGGAGTAGTAGTGCTCGAGAGCGTCCAACACCTGGCGGGGCTTCTGGCTGGTGGCCGCGTGATCGAGATAGATCAGCGGCCGACCGTCGGCCGATCGCTGCGCCAGGATCGGGAAATCTGAACGATATCGATACGCAGTCGATTCAATATCGTTACTGGGACGTGCCACTGATGCCTCTGAGGTGGTCATGGGGACATTCCCTCCATGACGCGCTGCAACGGGGACCAAGGCAGCGCCGCATCGGGCAGCTGATCAATCACCTCCTGGCACACACCCCTCAGCAGCAGAGAAGCAGCGGCATCAGCCGAGATGCCACGGCTACGCAAGTAGAAGAGCTCATCATCCTGGAGCTGACTGACCGTCGCTCCATGCGCGCAGCGCACGTCGTCGGCAATGATCTCCAGTTCAGGCTTGGTATCGATCCGTGCCCGCTCCGAGAGGAGCAGATTGCGGCTGAGCTGAGCGGCGTTGGTGCGCTGAGCATCGCGTGGCACCTGGATCGCCCCATTGAAAATGGCGTGGGATCGACCGCTGGCCAGGCATTTCTGCAGCTGATCCAACTCCCCATCCGGCCCATCAAAACGAACGGCGCTGTGGGTAGCCATTTGCTGCTCAGCAGCGCTGACAGCCAACCCCCGCAGTTCGGTGCGGGCCTGACCATCAACCTGAACGACCCGGGGTTCCAGCCGACCGAATGACCAGCCCTTCACCACGGACGTGAAAGCGTAATGACTCCGCGGCTCCTGCTCCACAGCGACATGGGCCAGCAGGGAGGATTCACCGGTGGCGGTCGCGAGGCATCCATGGTTCAGACGCGCGTCCTGACCGAGATGCGCTTCGAGAACATGGCTATGAGCTGAAGCACCCGTCCCCAGAACCACCTGAAACAGATCCAGGTGCGCACTTTCCTCAAGCAGAAGCAGCACCCGGGTGGTGGACAAGCCAGTTCCTCCGCAAATCACCAGCTCCAGAGGGGTCAGTTCTCCACGTCCTCGTAGAGCCAGCACCTGATGGCAAGACGCATGATTCAGCTCGACCGGCCAAGCATCAGCACAACCGCAACGATCCAGGGTGTGTCCGAGAGCCTGTTCAAGCTCGATCGGTTCGAGCACGCTCAACCCTGATGGAAGCGTGACATCGGCGAGCGGATCAGCGACACCATCGAGCACGAGTCGCAGCACACCGGATGCTGCCGGCGGCAGTTCACCGGGATGAACGGCACCGGATGCAATGGGCAGATCAGTAAAACGCTGAAGCCGGCGTAGATCCGTCAGTCGCCATGACTCCTCTCGACGCGTGGGCAGGCCCAGCCTTTCAAGAGCTTCACGACCGCGCTGTTGCACCGGTGTCAGCAGACTTCCCGCCACGGTCAAGACGCTCCCTGCGCCGCAAGTTCACGATCAACCCAGTCGTAGCCGGTCTGCTCCAGTTCCAGCGCCAGCTCGCGACCACCTGTACGCAGGATCCGCCCATCGGCCATCACATGGACGTAATCAGGTGTGATCTCATCCAGTAACCGCTGGTAGTGCGTGATCAACAACGTTGCGTTCTCCTCTGTTGCCAGCTGATTGACCCCCCCCGCCACGATGCGGAGGGCATCGATATCAAGGCCGGAATCGGTCTCATCAAGGATGGCTACCACCGGCTTCAGCAAGGCCATTTGGAGGATCTCATTGCGCTTCTTCTCGCCACCGGAAAAGCCTTCGTTCAAGCTGCGTTCGAGGAAAGCGGGATCCATCTGAACAACGTTGAGTTTCTCCCGCACGTGATCCTCAAAATCAAACGTGTCGAGTTCCTCCTCGCCGCAGCTCTGGCGTCGGGCATTGGTGGCAACCCGCAGGAATTCCAGGTTGCTGACGCCAGGAATCTCCACCGGATACTGAAAACCGAGAAACACCCCCAAACGGGCCCGCTCCTCGGGCTCAAGCTCAAAGAGATCACGACCGCGGTAGCTCACGGATCCGGCGGTGACTCTGTAAGCGGGATGGCCAGCAAGAACTTTGGAGAGGGTGCTTTTGCCACTGCCATTGCGACCCATCACCGCATGTACCTCGCCAGCTCGAACGCGGAGATTCACCCCCTTCAGGATCGGCTGATCATCCACAGACGCCTGCAGGTCGGTGATGTCGAGAAGCAGTTCGGCGTCGGAGCGAATCACGTTGGAGGAGAGAACAGCAAATAGGAAACAAACGAGGCGGTGGGATCAGCCCACGGAGCCCTCAAGCTTGAGGGCCAGCAGCTTGTCAGCTTCGGCGGCGAACTCCATGGGCAACTGGTTGAACACATCCCGGCAGAAACCGCTCACCATCATCGACACCGCCTCTTCAAAACCGATGCCCCGACTCTGCAGGTAGAACAGCTGATCCTCCGAGATCCGGCAGGTGCTGGCTTCATGTTCAATCGCCGCCTGAGGCTGCTGAGAACGGATGTAGGGGTAGGTGTTCGCCGCGGCCTGATCTCCGATCAGCATCGAATCGCACTGGCTGTAGTTGCGTGCACCTCTGGCAGCAGGGCCCATCTGCACCAGCCCGCGGTAGCTGTTGCTTGAGCGTCCGGCACTGATGCCCTTGCTCACGATCGTGGAGCGCGTGCGAGGGCCTACATGCACCATCTTGGTTCCGGTGTCCGCCTGCTGGCAGTTGTTGGTGAGGGCCACGGAGTAGAACTCACCAACGGAATCGGCCCCTTGAAGAACACAGCTTGGGTATTTCCAGGTGATGGCTGAACCGGTCTCCACCTGGGTCCAGCTGATGCGGCTGCGCACACCGCGGCACTGGCCGCGCTTGGTGACGAAGTTGTAGATGCCACCAACACCGTTTTCATCTCCGGCATACCAGTTCTGAACGGTCGAGTACTTGATTGAGGCATCATCGAGAGCCACCAGCTCCACCACGGCGGCGTGGAGCTGATTGGTATCAAACATCGGAGCGGTGCATCCCTCCAGATAGCTCACGGAGGCCCCTTCCTCAGCAACGATGAGCGTGCGTTCGAACTGGCCCGTGTCCCCGGAGTTGATCCGGAAGTAGGTGGAGAGCTCCATCGGGCACTCGACACCTTTGGGGATGAACACAAAGGAGCCATCACTGAACACCGCTGAATTCAGTGCAGCGAAGTAGTTGTCGTTACTGGAGACCACCGTGCCCAGGTAGCGCTCGATCAACTCGGGATGGTCCTTCACCGCTTCGCTGAAGGAACAGAACACGACGCCGTGCTCCGCCAGCTTCTCCTTATATGTAGTGGCAATCGAAACGCTGTCGAACACAGCGTCGACAGCCACGTTGCTCAGCCGCTTCTGTTCGCTGAGTGGGATGCCCAGCTTGTCGAAGGTTTCAAGCAGCTTTGGATCAACTTCATCCAGGCTGTCTTTCTTGTCCTGCTGCTTGGGAGCGGCGTAATAAACGATGTCCTGGTAGTCGATCGGGGGATGACCCAGGGCAGCCCAGTCCGGCTCCTCCAGGGTCAGCCAGTGCCGGAACGCCTTCAGCCTGAAGTCGAGCAGAAACGCAGGCTCCTGCTTCTTTTCGGAGATCAGGCGAACAACCTGTTCACTCAGCCCCTTGGCGATCTTGTCAGTCTCGATCTCAGTGACGAAACCGTATTTGTACGGCTGACTGACAAGATCGCGGGTGGAGGTGCTCGTCATTCAGATCAGCCAGCTGTGGCGTGGATCGTTTCAGTGCTGATCGTCTGGGCCTTCTCTTCACTGGCGAAGGGGTTGTCCTCGGTGAGAAACAGCATGCAATGGCATTCCTTGCGTTCCCGCATCGGCACACAGGGACAATTCCAGAACGCCTGTGAAACCTCTGCTTCTTTGTCTTCGTAATGACGGCAGGGGCACAGAGCTCCGCCAAGCTCGTCCTTATGTCGGGCCAGTCCCTTCAGAACAACGGCCGTAACGCTGGGATCGGTGCAGAAATAAGTTCCGGTCCGCTGCGCGTAGGTCTCAGCGAACTTGCGGATCACTTCAAGACTTTCAGCGCTGGGCTCTGGCGTGGCGTCAGACATGCGGTGGAAGGAATTACGAAACCCTCGGGTTTCCTTTCTTCAAGCCTAGGTCAGCAGCCACGACCGCAGTGATCCCGCCACAGGGATGACCATGAATTGGAGCACAACCTTTGCGAAAGCCATCGCGAACGCCATTCCGATGCCATCGTGGGGACAGCGAACCCAGTCGATGAGAGCGCCGGCCCAGGCCAGCAACCGCGAGACCGTTCTCACTCTGCTGCTGCGCCGGGGTGAGTCGGAGGCGTCTGTGCTTGCCGAAACCATGGGGATTTCCGTGCAGGCGATGCGTCGCCATCTGCGGAGCCTGGCGAACGAGAACCTGGTGGAATCCACCCCGATGTCGACGGGTCCGGGCCGACCAAGCAACCGCTGGCACCTCACCCGGAAGGGGCGGGATCACTTCCCTGACGGCAGCGGACACTTCGCCCTTGGCCTGCTCGATTCCATGCGAGCCACCCTGCCCCCGGAAACGGTGGCCAGCCTGCTGAATCAACAGGCGCTCGACAAGGCCGCCCAGTACCGCCACCAGCTTGGGGATGCTCCCCTGTCGCAGCGGCTTCAGAAGCTCGCGGACCTCAGACGCATCGAGGGCTACGTCACGGAGTGCCTCCTCGATGACGACGGCAGCTGGAAACTGCAGGAAATGCATTGCTCCGTGCAGCGAATCGCTGAAGAATTCCCAGCGGTCTGCGACCAGGAGCTGCTGTTGATCCGCAACACGGTTCCGGACTGCGAGGTGGAGAGGGTTCACTGGCGCCTTGAGGGAGGCCATGCCTGTGGCTTCCGCATCACCCCTGGCCGTTGAGATGACCGAGCCCGAGGGCCCCCTGAGCCGCGAGGTGATCGAACGCATTGACGCCACCCAGCTTCCTCAGCTGGAACGCCATCACCTGCGGCTGCTCGCCCATTGCCTGGCCTGTTTCAAGACCATGCAACCAAAACCATCGGACGGATCCCTGCCCAGGGAAACGAGTCGCCGGCACTGGTGCCTGGAGCAGCCGCGGATCGCTGAAGACCCCGAGTTTCTGGATCGATTGCTCGAGCAGCTCGACGTTGCCGCTCTGCAACTCGAGACGATTGCCCAAAACCTGCAGATCCCGCCGATGACCCTGACGCTCGACGCCCTGATCACGGCTGCGGAGGCCCGCTGCCAAACTCAGGGTTGATCCCGAGACGCTGATGCCCCTTGAGATCCCGGACGCCATCCGTTTCTTTCAGCTCAGCTGCGGGCGCTGGCGCTCCCAACGCAGCCAGCACCATCTGCTGCATCGTCGAGCCGAAGCCGGTGCCTCATTCATCGTGGTGGAGGAGCTGCTTAAAGGGGATGCGCGGTTGGCGGAGATCGCCTCCCGCAACAACGAAGCCGCCGAGCGCATCGTCGGAGGCTGCTGGGTGCGCTGGAGCGGCTCGATGGCCTGGGACCGCGCCGGCGAATCCCATGAAGACCAGACCATGTTCGGCCTGATCCCCGACGACGAAAGCGGCCGCAGCGGCCTGCTGCTGCGTGATCGGGGTTATGCCGAGAAGGCTCCCGTCGCTGGTCGCTTCCGCATGGACGACGAGAACGGTCTGATCCTCACCACCGATTACGAAATGATGAGCTCGCTGGAGCGCTTCTGGTTCGCCGGCGAGAACCTGCGGCTGCGCACCAGCACGGTGCAGGGGCTGTCGAACAACGCCTCCTTCTGCATGGAAACGCGCCAACTGGACGATGTGGTCCCATCTGCACCGAACCGATCGCGCCGCTCCCCAGGCCAGGCACCCTTCGGCTGGTAAGCACAAGTACTCAGCAAGAGTATTACGGCTTGTAATCGCTGCCGACGCCATGGAAGGAGGGACTCGGACGGCTTCTACGATCCGTCGCAGTGGACGTTGACGCACGCGTGGCCATCCCCCTCCTCAAGTACGCACCGATCACCCAGAACGCCCGGGTTGCGGCATTGCGTACCAACTGCGAGGAGGACGAGCGTTCCTACTCCAGGGACATCGCCATCGACGGCGACAACCTCAAAACGGTGATCGAGAGCGCCTACCGCCAGATCTATTTCCATGCCTTCGCCTCCGATCGGGACGCGAACCTGGAATCCCAGCTCCGCAACGGCGAGATCACCGTCCGGGACTTCATCCGGGGGCTGTGTCTGTCCGACACTTTCAAGCGGAGCTTCTACAACCTCAACAACAACTACAAGGTGGTGCGCCACCTTGTGCAACGCCTGCTGGGTCGCAAGACCGGCGGCAAGTCAGAGGAGATCGCCTGGTCGATCGTGATCGCCACCAAGGGTGTGGAAGGAATGGTGGATGAGCTCCTGAACAGCGAGGAGTATCTGGATGCCTTCGGTTACGACCGGGTGCCCTTCCAGAGAAACAGGGTGCTCCCGGGTCGTGACCTTGGCGACACACCCTTCAACATCACCACCCCCCGTTACGACGAGTACTACCGAGGGATTCTCGGCTTCCCTCAGATCGTGTTCACCGGGCCGACCAAATCGATTCCGGCTCGTTCCAAAGTCAAGAGAGGGGGTGCACCGAGCGACTACATGGATTGGGTCAAGGACGTCTCCATCGGGCGGGCTCAGGGTGGAAACCCGAGCACCGATCTGGATTACATGGCGAGGGTTCCCTACCGCAGCATTGGCCGCTGAAGCGTTACGGAACACGTCTGATCGCAAAAAAGGCGGGGGCAATCCCCGCCTTTTTTGTTGTCTGCACAAGCGATCCCGGGGAACGAGCAGCCCGCGGCAGTCAGTAGATCCTGACCCTCAGGGTCTTAAGCGTTCAGAAAGGAATTTTTAAGCGCAAAATGATCCCAAATGAATTCTGAGGTTTTTGGACGTGTCCCAAACCCTGTCATCCCTGGCACGTCTAACTCTGCGCCAACTTCGGCAGATCGCCAGCGACATGGGCGTCCCCCTCTACAGCCGCAAGAGCAAGGAAGCCCTCGTTGACGAGGTTGCACAACGCCAGGAGAAGCGTGGTGGCGATCTCAAGGCCATCGAAGCCGAACTGACAGCCCCATCGATCTCATCCACCGAAACGCGGGTTGTTTTCCTGCCTCGCGATCCCCAGTGGGCCTATGTGTTCTGGGAGATTTCCGACGACGATCGGAAGCGTGCCCAGAAGGAAGGTGCAAGCCGGCTGTGCCTGCGACTTGCCGACGTCACCGGCATTCACGACGGCAGTGCCCACCCCCACACCTTGCAGGAAGTCCCTGTCGACAGCCACAGCACTGAGTGGTATCTGCCTGTTCCTCTTTGCGACCGCGATTACCGCGTCGAGCTGGGATATCGGATCAACAATGCCTGGATGTCCCTGGCCTTCTCCTCCGTGGCCCGCGTCCCTGCTCTCCACCCGAGCGAGCAGATCCTCGACCAATTCGTGCCCTTCAGCCTGGAATCGGCAGCTCCTGCATCCGCTCCAGCTCCCGTGACTCCTGCCGAGCCCAGCGACAGTGGCTTGCACGAGCGCCTCTACCAAAGCGCCACCGTTCACTTCCGCAGCCGCAGGGTTGGTTCCGAGGAATTCCAGGAAGGCATCGACAGCGGCGATCGCAGTGGCCTGAGTGATTCAGGAATCGGTCTCTGGGCAAGCGGACGCAACGAGTCCGGCCTGGGAGGCGTGACGCCACGTCAACGATCTTTCTGGCTTGTTGCCGATGCTGAGCTGATTGTGTACGGCGCCACTGATCCATCGGCCCGTCTCACCATCGGTGGCGAAGATGTGCCCCTCTCCACCGATGGCACCTTCCGGATTCAGGTTCCCTTCCGCGATGGAGATCAGGTGTATGCCGTCGAGGCCACCGCTGCCGATGGTGAACAGAAACGCAACATCACTCTCAACTTCCAGCGCCAGACCCCTGAAGACAACAGCAATCCGGCCAGCGAAGCAAAAGCTGAGTGGTTCTGAAGACGTCTGAATCCAATCAGGCCTTGCGCTGGTTCGTCGCCATCACCCCTCTTGCAGGGGCGATGGTCTTTCCCATTGCAGTTCCTCTCGTGATGGCAAGGATCAGCATCGGCGCCGGTGTTGCCCTTGCATTGGTGTTGAGCGCCATCTGGTTCATTGCCATGCTCAAAACCTCTGAAATGCCTCACTGAGCGATCTATGGATCAGTGCGAGTGTTGATGGGGAACACTCCAACAACATCGATCTGCTGAATCCCTGTCCCGTCCTTCCCTGCTGATCCCGCTTCTGTGGGTCTGCTGCTCTTGCAGCCAAACGGGCCAAATCGTTGGGGCAGCGCCGACTGAATTAGCCCTGCCAGAAGGCATTGAGGTGTTGTTCAACCACAGCGATGGACGTCGCTACCGCAGCCCGCTCACCGGGATATGGCGCAACGGCGACGACCTCGAACAGACCCTGGTGGATGCGATTGACGCGGCAGAGAGCGAAATCCTGGTGGCCATCCAACAGCTGACGCTGCCTCGTATCGCCAAGGCCTTGATCGCTGCTCAACAACGCGGGCTCAAGGTCCACGTGATTCTGGAAAACACCTACAGCACCCCCTGGAGCCGCCAACTGGCTGTCCATCTGCCCAAATATCAACGGCGGCAATGGCAACAGTTCAATCAATTGGCCGATCGCAATCAAGACGGCGTCACCACCCCAGCGGAGGCTGCCGATGCCGATGCCGTAGCGCTGCTGCTGAACGCCGGGATCCCCTTGATCGACGACACGGAAGACGGCAGCCGAGGCAGTGGCCTGATGCACCACAAATTCATGGTGCTCGATGGAACGCAGGTGATCACGGGCAGTGCCAATGCCACCAGCTCCGGAATCCACGGAGACGCTGGAGCCGCGAGCAGCCGCGGCAACGTCAATCATTTCCTCAGCATCCGCAGTCCAGAGCTCGCTGATCTCTTTCGCGAGGAATTCCAGCGTATGTGGGGTGATGGCCCTGGAGGCAAACAGGACAGCCTGTTCGGACTTGCCAAGGAGAGCGGTGGGGTCAAGACGGTGATGGTGGGGAAGACTCGAATTGACGTGTTGTTCGCGCCGCATCGAAAACGCGAGCCGGTCCACAGCCTCACGTGGCTGGGTGAACAACTCGCCTCAGCACAACGAAGCATTGATATGGCCTTGTTTGTCTTCTCAGCTCAACAGCTCACCTCAGTACTGCAAGGAAGAGTGGAGGCAGGTGTTGATGTGAGGCTCGTGGCCGATCCCGGATTCGCCAGCAGACCGTTCTCAGAAGTTCTGGATCTCTTGGGGGTCGCGCTGCCGGATCGGAACTGCAAAATCGAACGCAACAATCAGCCATTTGAACAGGCACTCAAAGGTGTCGGCACCCCTCGCCTCGCCCGCGGCGACAAGCTCCACCACAAGTTTGCGGTGATCGACAACAAAACTGTGATCACAGGCAGCTTCAACTGGTCACCCGCTGCCTCACACACCAAC